>JAUVSX010000334.1 GCA_030596915.1 Chloroflexota bacterium
AACACACGTAAGAGCAGAGCGCAGAAAGCATCGGAGGCCATCGCGGCGGTCGAACGAACCTATGCGGACAGCTCGATGCCTCTGTCCGGTCTCGAGAAGCTCCTCAAACGCCTGTCGAATCTCTCCGACGAGGCCGTGCCACAGCTTGTCGAGAAGCTCAAGTCCCCCGATCCCATCATCCGGCGCTGCGCGTCCTCACTCCTGATCAACCTGAGAGCATCAGAGGCCGTTGAGCCGCTGCGGGAGTTGCTGGATGACCCCTCTCTGGGTCGGGAGGAGAAGGCCGACATCCTCCCGCTGCTCGACCTCCTTGGAGCGCCTATTGACGATGCAACGTTCCGCCAGGCCGTCCCCCACCCAGGACGCCACCTACAGGCATCCCTGGAGTCGCTGCTCGATCAGATCGAGCGCCCGGCCGCGGCTGAGACGCTGCTCCAGTCGATGGATGCTATTACCCCGGAGGATCGCGGCGACTTCGTCCGGGACTTCCTGGTATCGCGCGCGGACCGGCGCCTGCTTGCAGTGTTCGCCGCCCTGCTGCATGACGAACGGGATGAGGTGGTAGTTGCCGCAATCGACGGGCTGGAGCGGGTGAAGGAGCCGACAGTTGCTCCGCTGCTGGAGGAGCGCGCCCAGTACGATCCGTCACCCAGGGTACGCCGTGCGGCGGAGAGCGCCTCCCTTCGCCTCGGGGTGCGCACGGCTGGGCGTACGCCCCGCCCGTGGTTCGAGCCGTCGCCGCTTCCCGTCAACCATTGCTTCGTGTCTACCATCGACGGCAGTGGCGGGCAAGTGCTCTTCATCTCGCGGCCCCTGCCCAGTGGCGACTTCCATTCTCTCGATTTGCTCCTTAACGATCGGGAGGGACTGAAGGACTGCTTCGGGTTCCAGGCCGATGACGCCTCAATGGCGCACATGATGACTGGATTCGCGCCCATCGACTTTGTTGCGATCAGTCTTGAGCGAGCCCGAGACACGGTCGAGGGCGCCCGCCTGATGGCGCTGAAGGCGGAGCGGCGGCTTCCTCCGGCGTTTATGGTCTACCAGGGATGGCTGGAGGGTGAGGACCCGGACCCTCCACACGAGTACCCCGTGCCCGCCCTCGACCCGTCCCGCGAGCCCGATCTACTCGACTACTGTGGCGAGCTGCTCGAATACGACGAATTCGAGTCCTGGTTCTTCAACCCTGACGAGGTGGCGGCCTTCGTGGGACGGTACCAAGATATCTTGCGTGACAGTCAGATCGAGCGGCACGTGGCTGAGCTACTTCTCCTCCTGGAGGAGGCCATCACGACAATCGTGACCGACGACTATCGCCAGTTGCTGGCGGCGCGGCTTCGCCGACAGGCCTGGTTGCTCGCGCAGCTTCACGAGGACGAAGACGTACCCCTATGGGCGCTAGCCGCGGCATCAGAACTGGAGCGTGGGACTCTGGGCGAACACCCTCTGCTGCTGGCGATGATGGAGCGTAGCCTCTTCAACGCAGCGGACGCCGATTGACGCCTATTCGCCCGGCCGTCGCCATTAGCGGCCAGCCTTCACAGGCAACAAGGATGCCATACCACCAATGAGTCGAATCATCTCCATGGACGGGCCCGGCAAGGTCCGTCACCGGCACCGCCGCACCGTTGCCGAGGCGGTTCGCCGCCTCAGCCAGAAGACGCAGTTGGATGAGGACGCCAAGGATCTGGCCGCCATCATCGTCTACTCCATGCTCGCAATCGCCGACACGGTTGACCAGACCATCGAGGCGTGGGAGAAGCGTGACTACTACATGAAGGCCGAGCGCTTCCGTGAGCAATGGCGCTGGCTTGAGCCCAATACCGACGAGCTAAGCACCGTCATCTACGAAGGACGATGGAACCAGCTTCCCACGGTGCTTGCGCGCCTGATGCCGCACTTCGCCGACATCACGGTCAAGAAGCTGACGCGCAAGCCGCGCCTCTGGCAGGGCGCCTACGCCCGCTTCATGCAGGAAGACTAGCGCTACCCGGCTGCAGAAGGGAGACTTTCGTGTTCTGCAACCGGGCCTGACTCACTTTTCCTGCGGGGAGCAGTGGCGACCAAACGCCCATCAGCGACGACGAGCCGCCCATCCAACCAAAGAGAAGCGTGCCGGCAACAGATATCATAGTGCCCCTCGGACGCATTGGCGCCGCCAAACCCGCAGAAAGGCGCCGGTGCGTTGAACACATTCCGCCCCAAGGACACCATCACGCTCCCCATCAACGACTCCGAGTCCATCCCAATGTGCGCCCAGTCGGCCCGGTGATCGGTGCCCCAACCGGCGTGTGACAGCCGGAAGGCCCCTTCGTCGCCGAAGCTGGCGAGGTGCTCCTCCAGCGTTCTCGCGTCCGCCCCGCCTGCAATCTCGGTGACGCGCCCCTCGCGCAGCGTCAGCACGATTTCCGTCGTGGCGAACTTCCACTGGCCCAACAACACATCGCCCGGTGCGACCACGTAGCGCCCCTCGGCACTACCCTACAGTGGCGCGCAGGCGACCAGCCCGCTTGGCCAGTGATCCCACCGTCCAGGCTCGTCGGCCACTCCCCACTGGGCGTGCGCTATGCGTCCGTCCTTCCGCATCGTGAAATCAGAGCCGGATTGCGAGGTCACCCGGATCTCGCAGGCCCCCGCCATCAGCTCGACGCCGGCCCGCGTGCGGGAGATGACAACAGGATCAGGCAGCATGCGCCGAAGCGCAGACACCGGCTCCTGCACCATCAGCACGCGCGCGCCTGCGGCCAGCGCCTCGTCCGACGTCGCCGTGTACATCCACGACCCAATACCACGCGGCACCGTCGACATGCCCAGGATCAGATCTGCGCTGCGCCACGCTAGCCGGCAGATCTGGTGCGTGAAAGGATCGTCGGAGCTGGCAACCAGCACGTATGGATCGGCGCCCAGCACCTTCGCCGCGGCAAACGCGGCCGGGGGGTAGTCCGGGTGGGGAAACGCAGGATCAGTGAAGATGAGGACGGATTCGCCGCGCTGAACCTTGCACAGACGAAGCTCTTCGACGAAAAGGTGGACCAAGTCGCTGCTCGCCAGGGAACGGTCCATGTGCTGGGCTCCTCGTTGCAGCGGCCCCCGCCCCTGCCAGCGAAGCAGCCCAGCCGGAGCACGACGACCGAGCTGCTCTTGCCGGCTACTAGAGTCGTTCGGACGCGGTAATGGGCATCGCCACCAGCCCGCTGATCACCTTGGGGTAGAAGTCGGTCGACTTCTGCGCCATCCGCTCGCCGGCGGCCGTGCAGGCACGCACCTGCTCCATCCGCGTCGGGTTCATCACCGCCAGGAACTGCGCTTCGCCACTATCGACGGCATCGTAGCCCATCTGAGCATCCCGCAGGTACTCAATGTGCTCCTTGCGTTCAACGGACGCCTTGTCAATCCCCAGAACGCGCTCGATGAACAGCTCGTGCAGTACGGTGACATCAAGCAACTGGAATGCCCAGTCACGCGTTGACAGCAGGCGCGCCATCACCTCGGGATCGCGCAGCGTGAGAACAGAGAAGCGCCGGTCGTAGAAACCAAACCGTGGCCGCTCTGGTTCGGCAACGGCCAGTACCGACTGCAGAGCCGCTCGATCGGCCACCGGCGTCACGACGAAGTGCTCCTTCGCGCGCGCCAGGGCCTCCACACCGTCCATCCGCTTGTAGGAGTGTATCAGGCGATGCGTTGGCAGGATCACGAGCCCGGGATCCTCCATGCTCACCAGCGTAGCCATGCGGTAGTTGAAGGCAGCATGTGCGGGAGCGTCCGGATGGGCGGCCCTCGCCTCATCCTGGTAGTCCAGCGCCGTCTCGTATCGATGGTGACCATCCGCGATGATCAGATTGCGCCTGGGAGCCATCTCCTCCAACACGGACGCGATTAACGCGGGGTCGGTCACCACCCAAAAGCGCTGCTCGACGCCACGCTCGAACATCTCTCGCAGCACGACACCCGGTTCGCCCGCGAGCGCCGGCTTGAGCAGCTCGTTGATGCCGCCACCGGGATACAGCATGAAGATGTGGCCGAAGTTGGCTTCGGTGGCTCGCATCAGATTAAGCCGATCAACCTTGGGGCCGGAATGGGTCTGCTCGTGCGGCAGGACGATGCCCTCGTCGAACCGGGCTAGCTCCAGCGCGGCAATCAGCCCCTGCCGCGTGTGTACACTCCCGTCTGGCAGCGAGAACCTCTGCCGCAGGACGTACAGGGCTGGGGTCTCCTCCCGAACAAGGACCCCTTCTGCCAGCCACCTGCCAAAGGTGCTCCTCGCACGTGTGTAGACGCTGCACCCGTTGCCGTCGTCCGCCTGTTCCCTGCCCTTGATGATGCGCACGATGTTGTAGGGGCTGAGCTCGTAATACTTGTCTTGCAGGCCATGCCGCACCCGATCGTATGGCTGGCTCACGACCGTTGACAGGTCGCTGAAACGAGCTGGATTGTAGCGCGCTCCGCGGAAAGGTCGGATTGTCGCCATAGTGTTCTCCTAGTTCTCGCTCGCTTCCGAGCGCTG
>JAUVSX010000258.1 GCA_030596915.1 Chloroflexota bacterium
AACACCAACGCGCCGACGAAGACAGCCGGCGCCAGCCACACGACGTAGCGCAGGTAGGGATTGTCCGGGATTCCTCCGATGAATGCAGCGAGGACGAGGATCAGGATCATCGTCAGGCCGTCGAAGACTCGCTCGACCAGGATCGAGGCGAGCCCGACGGCGACCGGAATGCGGTTGCGGCGTTGTAGGAGCCACGCGCGCACTATCTCCCCAGTTCGGAACGGGAAGATGTTGTTCGCTGCGCGGCCCATGGCCATCGTTGGGAGCAATTCTCGAAACGGCACGCGCCGCTCGTGGGCGAGCAGCGCTTGCCAACGCGCCGTTCGGGCGACCAACGCGAGGAGGTACAGAGCCACCGCGGGCACGATCCATACGTACTCGGCGTGCGCGAAGGCATCCACGACATCCGCCAGATGAAGGTTTCGGACTGCCAGGTAGAGGGAGACGACGCTGACGAGCAACCCGATCAACGTGCCCCAGCGAACGCGGCGGGCGTGGGCACCCGTATCCGGCGGCGTGCGGCCAGTCACCGGCAGCTCGGTCATCTGCGCGTCAGTCATCCTGGCCTGCACCCCGGGCCTGTCGCTGCCGCCATACCTCATACAGCACTATCGACCCAGCCACGGCGGCGTTGAGCGATGACAGGTGGCCTTCCATTGGCAGCCGGAGCAGGAAGTCACACCGTTCCCGTACGAGCCGGCGCAACCCTCTCCCCTCGCTTCCGACAACGACCGCGAGCGACCCACGAAGATCGGCCTGGTCGTACTGCTGCGCGCCCGGAGTGTTGTCCAGTCCAGCAGCCCAGACGCTATGATCCCGGAGGCGCTCAATCGTGCTTGCGATGTTGGTGACGCGGGCCACCATCAAATGCTCGACGGCACCCGACGATGTCCGAACCACTGACGGGGTGACACCCGCTGCGCGCCTCTCCTGGATAATTACGCCGTGCGCGCCGACAGCATCGGCGGTGCGCAACAAGCTGCCTAGATTCTGCGGGTCGTTGATCAGATCGAGGACAAGCACGAGAGGCTGCGCGCCGCGAAGGTTGGCATCGCCGAGGATATCATTCACGCTGACGTACGGGTAGCCACTGCTTTCGAGGGCCACACCCTGATGGTTGAGATCTCCAAGCTGATCGAGCTCGCGCCGCTGGACTCTCTCGACCGGCAGCCCAGCTTGATCAGCGTGGCTCAGTATCTCGTCGATGACGGGCGCAGACCGCACCGCATCCGACAGCCTCAGGCGGTAGAAGCGGCGCCGCCCAGCCCGGAGCGCCTCGCGAACTGCGTGCCGCCCGTAGAGGATCTCACGCAAAGGCTATCGGCTTTCCAGCCTCCAGGCAGCTCCCTCGGGACGGTCCTCGATCGCGACGCCCATATCTGCAAGGCGGTCGCGCAACGCGTCAGCCCGCTGCCAGTCTCTTGCATCGCGGTACTCCTGGCGGATCGCCAGGAGTGTGGCCATCAGCCCGTCCAGCAGCTCGGTCTCGATCCTAGCGGAAGCCGAGAGATCATCGGGGATGATCCCCAGGACGCCGGCTCCGAGCTCCCGAAATGCGTTGTCGATCCCCAGCAGCGTCTCTGCGGTGAGGTCTGCGTCGCCCTCGAGCCGGCGGTTGACCTCGCGCCCCATATTGTGAAGGGCAGCCAGCGCCCGAGGTGTGTTGAGGTCATCGTCCATAGCCGCGACGAAGGCATCCTCGTGTTCCTTCAGAAAGGTTGCCCGCGTGGGCAGCGCAGCGTCGACAGCCGGTGCGTCCTTGAGGCGGGTGCGCACGTTCCGAACGGTGTTCTGCAGCCTGCGCACGCCCTGCTCGGCGGCTCCAACAGCGTCATGTGTGAAGTCCACGGGGCCCCGGTAGTGAGCGGACAGCACGAATGCGCGGATTGCTTCAGGGGTGTATCGCGCCAGAGCGTCCCTGATTGTCAGGGAGTTGCCGAGGCTCTTGCTCATCTTGACGCCGTCGATTTTGAGCGAGCCGGACAGGACCCAGTAGCGGGCAAAGGCCTGATCAAAGGCAGCCTCGGATTGGGCGAGTTCGCACTCATTGTGGGGGAATATGTTTTCGAGGCCACCGCCGTGAATGTCGAAGGTCTGCCCCAGGTACTTGGTCGCCATCGCGGAGCACTCAGCGTGCCAGCCCGGGAAGCCCCATCCCCAGGGTGATGGCCATCGCAGGATGTGCTCGGGCTCCGCATGCTTCCACAGGGCGAAGTCAGCCGGGTGGCGCTTCTCCTCGCGGACCGCCACGCGGGCTCCCGGCTCCAGCTCCTCGACCTTGCGGCGCGATAGCTTGCCGTATTCAGGGAACGCTTCCACCGAGAAGTAGACATCACCGGAACCCGACTCGTAAGCGACTCCCTTTGCGAGCAGGGTCTTCACCAACTCGATCTGCTCCGAGATGTGGCAACTGGCGCGAGGCGAGATGTTGGGGCGGATGACTCCCAGGGCGTCCATATCCTCGAAGTAGTGGCGCATATACGTCTCGACCAGCTCCATCGGTTCGAGCCGCTTCAGCCGCACCCCTTTCATAATGCGGTCCTCGCCGCTGTCCAGCATATGTCCGACGTCGGTGATGTTCTGCACGTAGAGAACATCGAAACCTCGATAGCGCAAGTATCGCACCAGCACGTCCATCGACACGTAGAGCTTGGCGTGCCCCACGTGGGCGTCGTCATACACGGTCGGACCGCAGACGTACATTCCCACTCGCCCAGGCGACAGGGGCTCGAAGAGTTCCTTCTCTCGGGTCAGGTAGTTGTACAGGCGTAGAGCCATCGAAGCGTCCTTGTGTGCCGATTCCGCCGTCAACTCAGTCCGCAATCCGGGCGAAGAGCATCCGTCCAGCCGACGTCTGAAGCACCTTGGTTACCACGACCTCCATGTCGCGGTCGACGTACCTGCTGCCGTCCTCCACCACAACCATCGTGCCATCGTCGAGGTAGCCGACACCCTGTCCGATTTCCTTGCCGACCTGGACGATGGTGATAACGAGCGATTCCCCAGGGAGGAAGACGGCCCGCACGGCGTTGGCCAGTTCGTTGATGTTGAGAACTCGCACGCCCTGTAGCTCAGCCACCCGGTTCAGGTTGTAGTCATTGGTGACGATCGAGCAGCGCAGGCGCTTGGCCAGGACCACGAGCTTCTCGTCGACTTCGCGCACGCCGTCCACGTCCAGATCCACAGCCCGGACGGGTGTCACCGCCTCGCTCTGAAGCCGCCTGAGCATATCGAGCCCTCTGCGTCCTCGATTTCGGCGCAGCGCGTCGGGCGAATCGGCGATGTGCTGCAGTTCGTTCAGCACAAAGCCCGTTATGAGCATCTCGCCAGCAATGAACCCAGTGGCGCCGATGTCGGCGATTCGCCCGTCGATGATGACGCTCGTGTCGAGCAGGACCGGCCTCTGTGTATCCGCTTCGTGCTCGGCGGATCCCTCTGCCGTCGGCTCGCGGGTGCGGAAGAGACCGAAGATGTCGCTGTGGCGCGTGATGAGGAGCAGGATCCCGAAGTAGCCGAACGTGAGTGCCACGAGGAGCGGCAGAACCTGTCTGAATGGCGACGGAAGGAATGAGAGGGGTATGGAGATGAGGGCGGCGATGACCAGACCAACGACCAGGCCAATCACGGCAGCCACGAGTTGCTGCGCTGGCGCCTGCCGAATGCGCCGGCGCAAGGTCAGAAAGGGAGGAACGACAATGTACGGTGTCAGCGCGGCTCCGATCACTGCGCCAGCGGCGGCGCCGATCGCCCCGTACATCAGCGATGATAGACCCAACTGGTCGGCAACGTAACTCCCAACGAGCCCGCCCAGTATGGTCAGCACGATCGCGCCGACGAGTCGAGCAACGGCTTTGGCGGTCACGGACAACCTCCACGATAAGGCCTAGACGAGATGGCCGCACGAATAACAAAGGTGAGAAGCCTGCACGGCCCTCACCCGAAGCACCCCCCACATGTGGTACCGGGCACTCTCGTGCCGCGGACCGGATAAAGATACGCTGTCAGAAGGGTGCGCCCAGCAATGAACGGATAAAGAAGAGGCGCAACGCAATCAAGCCGCACCTGACCAGCGCCCTGGTGATAAGGCCAATTGCCGCTATTGTAACACAATCAGGGGCAGAAGTCAACGAGTCCGTATGCGGCGCGTGGGTTCCAGCTTGGGGGCGATCCTCCACTGCTCCGCGTGTAGTACTGTCAGACTGGCGTGCATCTCAGGTGCTGGGCGACGCAGGGTCACTGCTTGGCGGGGAACCATCGGGTCGCCTGGGGCACCGGCCCCGGGTCCCGAATTGCACACGTGTGCGGCCTCGCGGATCGCGCGCGCTGGTCTCGCGCTAGCTGAGCCTCCCCCCTGCCCGCGCTTCCGCCGCTCCGTGGATGACCGCGTTCGAGGCAGCTATCCACGCGCAGCAGTCTGGCTACGTGGTTGCCGCCGCTCGGGCCAAGACTATAATGTCAGCTGCATACAGGGCGATGTGAGCCGGGAGCGAAGCTGTCCGAGGCTGTGAACTGGGAGCTATCGTGGGACGCAGAGGCAGGTCGCGAAAGACGTGGGTGCTCGGTCTGGTCGGCCTGAGTGCGCTAGCTCTCGCCATAGCCGTCGTTGCGCTCGATGTACTAGCTTCTCCCATAGGGCGCTTCGTCAGAGGCGTGGCGCTGCTTGCCTACCTGGCAATGTTCCTTGCCACCCTCTCATCGGCGTTCACTCGTGAGCTAGTTCGCTTCTTCGGACGCCCCTTTCTACGCGTCCACCACGTGCTGTCAGTTACTGGTCTCGCCTTGATCGTGCTGCATCCGTTGGCGTATGCCCTGCAGGTAGGCTCGCTTGCAGTGTTTGTGCCCGTGTTTGGCTCGCCGATTGCTTTCCTTCGGTGGGGTGGGAGGCTCGCTCTCTATCTCTTCCTCGTCGCCGCTGCTGCCGCGGCGCTTCGAAAGGCCGTGGGCCGAAACTGGCGGCTGGTTCACCTGCTTACCTATGCGGCGTTCATGTTGGTCACGATACACGCTGGGTTGATTGGCACGGACTTCCGCAGTGCGGCTGCGAGGGCGGCAGCGGCCAGTATGGCTGCCGTAGTCACGGGCGTGCTGGTCTGGAGGCGGGTGAGAACACGCCGGCGCCGATCCGCCCCCGGGTTTGCAGTGGGCGCTGGCCCAAAGACTGAAATGCAGCCGCAGTTTCGGCGGTGGGGGTGGTGCGCGGAACCCGGGTGGTGGGAGGGCACGGAGGGTGGGGGAGCTGGTGTGCGTGGCGGAAACTGCCAAGGTGCAATTCAGGGGTGGGGCGACGAA
>JAUVSX010000238.1 GCA_030596915.1 Chloroflexota bacterium
CCGATGTGTGTCACTGACCAGCGCAGTCCCGCACTCGCCCTATTCCCCGCTTATGTTGTCCTACTCCTCCATCCGCGGTTACTACGGCCGTATCGCACACCGCTGCTCTTCCATCCGTCTGATCTGCGGACGCCTCTCCCACTGTCCCCAAGGAGGTTGCCGTAGGCGCCCCCAGGTCGGTGGTGGAGCTGCGGATCAACCTCTCGCGCAACGGGGAGAGGCGCATCTGCGGATAGATTCCGTCCCTGTTCTCTGCGCCTTTGCGTGAGATCCGATCGCCCCGTTCCGTCGCTGACTCGCTGACTCGCTGATTCGCTGATTCGCTGAATCGCTGACTTGCACCGCCTGGCTTCACGAGTACGATTACCTCAGGTGTGACCATACAAGCTCTTGTCTTCCGCTACAGCCTGCCCCGCTTCGCCTTTGCCCGGCTCTTCGGCGTGCTCACACCGCGCGCCTACCTCAGCCCGTGCGGTCCGACCCGGCTGGAGGAGATTCCGGAACCAGCACTCCTGGGCGATGATTGGACGGTCGTGCGCACGGCGGTCTGCGGCATCTGCGGTAGCGACGTCAAACAGGTCTTCATGCACGCCAACTTCGACAACCCGCTCACGTCCCTCATCACCTTTCCCCAGGTGCTGGGGCACGAGGCGGTGGGTGTGATCGAGCGGGTCGGCCCGGCTGTGCAGGCCCGGCACGTCGGGGAGAGGGTCGTCGTCAACCCCTGGCTTTCCTGCGATCCGCGCGGCATCGATCCGCCGTGTGACGCCTGCCAGCGGGGCCAATACTCGCTGTGCGCGCACTTCACCGACGGCGCCCTGCCACCGGGCATGCACGCGGGCAACTGCCACGCCGTGACAGGCGGCTACGCCTCCCTGCTGCCGGCCCACGAATCGCAGCTCTTTCCTATCCCCGATGGTGTCAGCTTCGACCAGGCGGTGCTCGCGGACCTCTTTTCCGTCAGCCTGCACGCCATTCTGGCCGCGCCCCCATCAGCAGGAGCACTGGCCCTGGTCTATGGCGCTGGCGTCCTCGGCTTGCTCTCGGTAGCCATCCTCCGCGTCCTCTATCCGTCGGCCCGTGTCGCGGCTATCGCGCGCTACCCCCACCAGGCGGAGCTGGCGCGCGAGCTGGGCGCCGAGCACGTTATCCGCACCCGCGACCCCGCTGAGGTCGTGGAGCGGATCGCACAGATCACCGACGCTCGGGTGTACCGTCCGCGACCCGGCCTGCCGTGGCTGCTGCGGGGCGTGGATGTGATCTACGACACGGTCGGAACGGCAGAGTCGCTCGAAGTTGGTGTGCGAGTGGCGACCTCCCGGGCGCCCATCGTCATCACCGGCGTTGGCGTGCCAGCGCGCTTCGAGTGGACGCCGCTGTACTTCAAAGAGGTGAGAGTGCTGGGCTCGAACGCATTTGGCGTCGAGGATCTGGCTGGGGTGCGGCTGCACGCGATGGCTCACTATCTACGGATGGTGGCGGAGGGGAAGCTCGATCTGTCGTCGCTCGTGACGCACCGTTTCCGCCTGCAGGAGTACAAACAGGCCTTCCTCACGATGAACACGAAAGCCAGGCACGGGGCGGTGAAGGCCGTGTTCGACTTTGAGGACAACTGACGGGAAGGAGGAGAGCAGCGTGGCATTCTCTTTGGCTGAACGGATCGAGGAGCGGCAGGGCGACCAGTATGCCTTGCACCGCCAGTATCTGAACGCCAGCCTGGCTCGCGTCCAGGCGATTATCGGATTCGACAAGACCTATACCCGCGGCGAGGGCGCCTACCTGTGGGACGCTGCGGGCAACCGCTACCTGGACCTGCTATCCGGGTACAGCGTGTTCAATCTGGGGCGTGGCCATCCGGTCGTCAGGCGCGTCATCCAGGAAATGCTTGCGATGGAGCGGCCCAACCTGGTCAAGATGGATTGCCCGCTCCTTGCCGGCCTGTTGGCGGAGGCGCTGGTGAAACGCATGCCGCCGGGGCTGGACGCAGTCTTCTTCGCCAACTCGGGTGCCGATGCGGTCGACACGGCCCTCAAGTTCGCGCGTGCGGCCACGGGCCGTCCTCGGGTGCTCTACCTCGACCACGCCTTCCACGGCTTGACCCTCAGCACCCTGTCCATCAACGGCGGGCCCCAGTTTCGCGAGGGGTTCGAGCCCCTGATGCCGGGCTTTGATGAGGTCGAGATGGACGACCTGGCGGGCCTGGAGCGGGAATTATACCCAGGCGACGTGGCCGCCTTTGTTGTGGAACCGATCCAGGGCAAGGGGGTGTACATCCCGGCTGACGGCTACCTGCCCGAAGCACAGCGCCTGTGCCGCGCGCACGGGACCCTCTTTGTCTGTGACGAGGTTCAGGCTGGCTTGGGGCGGACAGGGAAGTTTCTCTCCAGCGAGCACTGGAGCCTGGAGCCCGACATCGTCACGCTGTCCAAGTCGTTGGGAGGCGGCTACGTGCCGGTGAGTGCGACGATCACGCGCCGCGCCATCCACGACAAGATGTTCAGCCGTCTCGAGCGCTGCCAGGTGCATTCGACGACGTTCGGCCAGAACGAGCTGGCGATGGCAGCCGGCCTGGCGACTCTCCACGTGCTGGACGAGGAGCAGTTGATCGAGCGGGCAGCGACGATCGGGCAGAAGCTGATGGCTGGCCTGGCAGCCCTGCAGGAGCGCTACCACGTGATTGCCGATGTGCGTGGCAAGGGGTTGATGATCGCCATCGAGTTCAGGCCACCCCGGTCGCTCGCGCTCCGGGCCGCCTGGACCGCCGCCGAGGCGGCGCAGAAGGGGCTATTCGCGCAGCTTGTCGTGATGGCCCTTATGCGCGACCATCGCATCCTGACGCAGGTGGGCGGTCCCGGCGTCAACATCATCAAGCTGCTGCCGCCGTTGATCATCGGCGAACAGGAGGTAGAGACCACCGTCGCCGCCTTTGACGCAGTTCTGGCCGAGGCAACGCGCATCCGCGGGCGTGTCTGGGGGCTGAGCGGGCAACTCATCAAGCATGCGCTCTCACAATGAGCCGGATGCTCTCAGACGTAGTGGCCCTGGCCGGGGAGATCGGTCCCCGTGGCACCGGGACCCCCGGGGAGGAAGCGGCCGCGCACTTCGTCGTCGAACGGCTCGCGGGGATGGAGCTGCCGATAGAGCAGCAGATCTTCAGGGCGGTCGCCAGTCAGAACGCCTTTCCCCTGGCGATTGACGCGCTGGCGCTGCTCGCGTTCATCATCTACTCGTTCGGTGGCAGACCTGGTCGCTGGATCGGCGCCGGGCTGGCGCTCACGACTGCGCCCTTGCTGTGGCAGACCATCCGCACGTCAGGCCGCCCTATACGCACGTTGCTTCCCAAGGTCACGAGCCGCAACGTGGTGACACGCATCGAGCCGAGCGGTGAGACCGGCCAGCGCGTCGTCCTCTTGGCTCACCTCGACACCAACCGCTGCCGGATCGTCTGGCAGTCAACAGCGAGGCGCCTGTTGGAACCACTTGCGTATCTGACGCTGGCGATGCTGGCCTCAATGGGCCTTCTCTTCCTGGTCGGTGCGCTGCTCGGCGGACCGCGCTGGGTGTGGTGGGCCTCGCTGCTCCCGGCCGGCTACGCCGTCGGTACAGTCATCACGCTGTGGAAGGACGATCGGGCGCCATACTCTCCCGGCGCCCACGACAACGCGGCGAGTGTCGCGGTGGCGCTGGAGGTGGGTAGGCGACTCGTGGCACAACCACTGGACAGAACCCAGGTGTGGCTGGCATTCACCGGCGCCGAGGAGACGGACCACGCCGGCCTGTATGCGCTATTGCGTCGGCATAATTCGATGCTGCGGAATGCGGCCTTCATAGGGTTGGAGGGGCTGGGTAGCGGAGACCTGGTCACCCTGACCCGTCAAGGCTTCTGCGCCCACTACACCCCCGACGCGGGTCTACTCGCACTGGCGGAAACCGTCGCCGCCGAGCGTCCGGACCTCGGCGTGCGGCCGGCGCAGACGACGTGGGAAGATGAGGTCGGCACGCTTCGGCGGTCCGGGTATCGTGCCATCTGCATCGTCGGTCTGGACCCACTGACCGGGACGCTGCCGCACTGGCACCGGGCCGACGACACGCCGGAGACGACCTCGGGCGAGTTCATGGAGAGGGCGGCAGGCTTCCTTATGGCCTTGCTGAAGGCTCTGGACGGCCAGGTATCGAGTGCTCGGGAGGAGGACGTATGCGGGCGTTTGTGACTGGAGGCACCGGGTTCATCGGCGGAGCGGTCGTGCGCCGGCTGCTCGAGGCGGGACACAATGTGCGGGCCTTGGTTCGCCCGGGTAGCGACACCCAGCAGCTAGACGGGCTGCCGGTGGAGCAGGTATCAGGTGGCTTAAGCGACGCCGACAGCCTGCGCAAGGGGATGGCTGGGTGCGACTGGGTCTTTCACGTGGCGGCGCTCTACAGCTACTGGGGCCACGGGGAGGACGAGTTCTACTCTACGAACGTGGAGGGCACGCGCCAGGTGCTCGAGGCCGCGCTGTGGGAGAACGTGGCACGCTTGGTCCACACCAGCTCGATTGCCACGCTGGGTGTCCACGCGGACCACACGCCGGCGACGGAGGATGCGGTTGGCACACTGGCTGGCCGCATTGGGCCCTATCAGCGCAGCAAGTTCCTGGCCGAGGAAGTCGCCCGCGACTATGCTGGACAGGGACTCCCGGTGGTGATCGTGAATCCCAGCACGCCGGTCGGCGTGGGCGATCACAAGCCGACCCCGACCGGCCAGATCGTCGTCGACTTCCTCAACGGACGGATGTTCGGGTATGTCGACACGGGGCTAAACATCGCGGACGTGGAGGACGTGGCGGCAGGCCATCTATTGGCCGCTGAGCGGGGCCGGGTGGGGGAGCGGTACATCCTGGGCGGGGAGAACCTGACGCTCAAGCAAGTTCTTGACCTTCTGGCTGAGATCAGCGGCCGCCCGCCCGTCCGCCTGCGCATTCCACATACAGTGGCGGCGGCCTGGTCCTACGTAGACGTGACCCTGGCTCGCCTGAACCCGCGCCACACGCCCGCGGCCACGCCGGAGAAGGTGCGCCTCTCGCGCCGCTACGAGTTCTTCGACTCGGGCAAGGCAGTGCGAGACCTCGGCTTGCCACAGACCCCCGCCCGTGAGGCGCTGCGCAATGCCGTCGAGTGGTACCGAGCCCACGGCTACGCGCCGTGATGGACCGCGTGCCCAGACGGAGGGCGCCAGCTCGCTGCTACACCAGCAGCCCGCCAGGGCTTTGCACACTGAGCCACCGGACGCCCTGGCGTCCGCCTGCTTCGGCACCGTGCGGCGTTGCGCGGCGTCTTCGCTGACTCGCTCATTCGCTGACTCGCTGATTCTCTGCCTCGCTGATTCGCTTTCGCCGCGCGGCCAGCATCGTGATGTCATCGAACTGGTGTGCGCTGCCAATGTGATCCCACACGTTGACCCGGATACGCTCCAACAGAGCTGCCGCCGAAGGCGCTGGCTGGTCCAGCAACGATACGAGGCGCTCCATACTGAAGCTTTCGTCCTTCAGGTTCACAGCATCGGGCACGCC
>JAUVSX010000190.1 GCA_030596915.1 Chloroflexota bacterium
CGACCGTCCCGCTTGACCACCAAGGGGGTGGTCAATATCGCTCGCTCCATCGTGCTGAACCGCTCCTCACACGCACAGCACTTGCGACGGCGACGTACGGCACGTGCGCTGCGAGTCGTGTCAATCACGCGGGTGCGCGCACTACCGCAGTAGGGACACCTCACCGGAACAGCCTCCAAGACAGAACAGGTCCTGCCAAGCGCCACAAGTGGGGGATGGAGGAATCAGAACCCCCAAGCCTGGGGGTTGATTGCGTCGCGATTGTACCATACGATGTCCTTGTGTGCAAGCGCCCTAGGGCTCCCTACCTTAAAACCCGGACCAAAACATTCGAGGACTGCGAGTGTCACCGCGTTGCACCGAACAAGGTCCGGGATGCAGGCGTCCACAGACGTGCCCCCGCGCACTGGGGATGCACAGGCCCTGACAACCGACACCGACACTCCGCGGCGCGCGACCTAGACAAATGGGCGGGCCTAACCGAGGCAAGCGCTAGTTGCGCCGGCGCAGAAACGCGGGAATCTCCATGTCATCCTTGTCAAAAGCTGGCTCCAGGAAAGTCGGCAGCTCGCTGACCATGACCCGAGATATGCTCCGGGGGAGCGGTTCGCCATCAAACCCGGTGGCGATCACCGTGACTCGAACCTCATCGCCCAGAGTATCATCGATCACTGCCCCGAAAATCAGGTTCACCTCGGGATGGGCGGTCTGCTTGACAATCGAGGCCGCTTCGTTCACTTCGTACAGGCCCAGGTCGGATCCGCCAGTGATGTTGAACAGGATCCCGCGGGCGCCGTCGATCGTGATGTCAAGAAGGCGGCTCGCTCTTGCCTGCTGCACCGCGTCACCCCCCCGGCCCTCCCCCGTGCCGCACCCGACGGCCATAAGCGCTGCGCCACCCTCGGACATGATCGTGCGCTCATCAGCGAAGTCAAGGTTGATAAGGCCTGGCACCGTGATGAGTTCCGAGATTCCCTGAACACCTTGACGCAGCACGTCGTCGACCATCGAGAACGCGTCCTGGAGGCTGACGCGCTTGTCCGTGATCTCGAGAAGCCTATCGTTGGGGATCACAATCAGCGTGTCTACGGACTCCTTCAGCTGGTCGATGCCCTCGCGCGCTACGTCGCCGCGCACCGCGCCCGCCCAACTGAACGGGCGAGTGACCACACCGATAGTGAGCGCTCCCAGGTCTTTGGCGATCCTGGCTACGACTGGTGACGCACCGGTGCCCGTTCCGCCGCCCATTCCGCCGGTGATGAACACCATGTCTGAGCCCTTCAGTACCTCGTGGAGTTCGTCGGCTGACTCCTCAGCGGCCTTCTGTCCGAGTTCGGGATTGCCCCCGACACCGAGCCCTCGAGTAAGCTTGTCCCCAATCCGAACTCGTATTGGCGCACTTGAGAGCATCAAGGCCTGTGCATCGGTGTTGATCACGACGAACTCGACCCCAGTCAGGCCATCATTCATCATCCGACTCACGGCGTTGCTGCCGCCTCCTCCGACGCCTACGACTCTTATCTGTGCAAAGTTCTCTGTTTCCGGTGTTCTGTTCACTGCGATTCTCCTTCTATGATATCTGCTTTCTCTCCGTCACCGACTCTCAGTCAGGAAGAAACAAACGGACAAACCGGACTAGACGTCCTCCCACATCCAATCCAGACCCGCGCAGGTTGGACCCCCCGTTGGCGGTCCCATTCCACGCCATCAGCCCGACGCCCACGGCGTAGGCAGGGCTAGCAATCACCTCGACCAGTCCTTCGAGCGGCGCGGGCATCCCTATTCTGACCGGCATAGCGAATACCTCCTTGGCCAACTCCTGAATGCCGGGCAACTGCGCTGTGCCACCACCCAGCACGATGCCCGCGGGAAGTAGACCGTCGTAAGCAGATCGCCTGATCTCCTGCTGCACCATCAACAGGATCTCTTCGACGCGCGCCTGAATGATCTGCGCCAGTTTCCATCGAGGAACGATCTGTGGCGTGTTCTCGGCAAAAGGGAACACAGAGAAACTCTCGTCGGGGGCCACGAGCTTCGCGAACGCGTGGCCGTGTTGGATTTTGATCTGTTCCGCGAGCCCCGGTTGCAGCCGCAGGCCAATGGCAATATCGTTGGTGACGTATTCCCCACCTATGCCCAGCACCGCCGTATGCCACACGGTGCCACCACTGAATAGCCCCACATCGGTGGTGCCTGCCCCGATATCGGCCAGAACCACTCCCATCTCGCGCTCGGCGCTCGTGAGCACGGCATCCCCCGCAGCGATGCACGCGGCGACCATGTCGTCGACTTGGACACCCGCTCCCTGCACACACTGCCGGAGGTTCTCGACATAGTTGGTCCCCCCAGTCACGATGTGGGTTTCAACCTCCAAGCGGAACCCGCGCATTCCCACCGGGTCCGGCACCCCCGTCTGCCCATCCACAACGAAGCCTCGCACGATGACGTGTACGACATCCCGATTCTGTGGCACCGCCATTGACCGAGCAGATTCGAGCGCTCGATCAACATCTTCCGGCGTTATGCCCCGCTCTCGACGAGAGATGCCTGCTGTCCCGCGATTGTTGAGCGACGAGACGTGCGTGCCGCTGATGCTCACATATGCGCGCTCGATCCGACAACCTGATGTCCGTTCAGCCTTGTCAACGGAGGCCCTGATCGCCGCGGTAGCCTCCGACACGCTAACGACGGCCCCCTTTCGGATACCCCGGGAGGGGGCCAACCCGATACCGATGATGCGAGTGTTCCCGGCCGAGTCTACCTCGCCGACGAGGGTGCACACCTTGCTACTCCCAACGTCGATACCGACTACCGTGCGATCCATGCGCCTTGTCTCGCCCTTCTATGGGTTCCCAGTCTCAGCCTTCGGCCAGCACGTAGGTAGGAGCCTCGGGAAAGCGCACATCGACCAACGCGGGCGTCTTGCCCTCAGCGTTCAGGTGCTCAGCCACCGACTCCAAGGCGTCCAGACGCGCGGCCATCCCAGCACCCTGCCCGACGATGACGCGCCAACCTCGCCGATCGATGAACAGGAGCCCACGATCAGGCAGGTAGTAAAGCACCTGGGGCATATCGACGCCCTCGGCGAGGAGCTCCTCAAGGCCGGTCACCACACGCTTATCCAACAGGCCCTCGTCGTCGAGCGGGATGCCGCCGCGCACGAGCAATGCGTCTGGAGCCGATCCGTCGACGGGCATGATGACACCTTCCCTGTCGACCCACCAGCGCTGACCGTCGTCCTCCCACACGATTCGAGGCTGCCGCTCCACGACGGCGATGGTGCACCTCGCAGGCAGGCTGCACGTCACTTCGACGCTCTCAATGCCAGGGACGGCTCCAAGGATGTTGGACTCGGCCTCGGATGACCGCACCCAGAAGACGTGAAGCCCAAGCAACCGGCTGGCCCTGAGCACATCTTGGCGTGAAACGCGCTCTGCGCCCAGAACTGCGGCGCCGTAAACATAGAACCGGTCATCCAATGTGAGCCACAGGGCCATCACTATGCCAACCAGGGTTGTGGCAAACATCGCGGTCCGCAGCCAGTCGGACAGGAACCGAGAACTCGAGCCCTTTCGACGCATTCGAGCACGCCCGATCATTGCTGCACTTGCCGTCTCGTATCGCCGCCTCCTGCGTTTCGTCATCGCGCTTCACCTCGCTACTTGATAGGCTGTCTCACAGCGTTCCCTGTCCCGATGGCGCTCCAATGCCAACCCGATCAGCCGATCGATCAGTTCACGATACGTCATCCCACTGGCTTCCCACAGCTTCGGATACATACTGATCGAAGTGAACCCCGGAATGGTGTTCAGCTCGTTGACATACAGCTCGTCCGTCTCGCTCGACAGCAGGAAGTCAGCCCGCGCCATGCCGGAGCAGTCGATCGCCAGGTAGGCTTTGATCGCGAGTTCCCGCACCAGGCCCGTCAGGGTCGACGATATCGGTGCAGGGATCAACAGGCGAGATGCGTCATCCCCCTCATCGAGGTACTTGGCCTCGTAGCTGTAGAACTCGCGACTTGGGACCACCTCGCCCGGTACGGAGACTATCGGATCATCGTTGCCCAGCACACTGACCTCAATCTCTCTTGCGGCTGGCACCGCCGCCTCCACTATGAGCTTGCGGTCATACCGGGCGGCTTCCGCCAGCCCATCCGCCAGGCTCGCCCGGTCTTGGCACTTGCAGATGCCCACGCTCGACCCCAAATTGGCCGGCTTTGTGAAAACAGGGAAACCAAGGCTCGACGCGACATCCTCCACGATCCGCTCTGGCGAGGCATCCCACTCCTTCCGCTTGATCACGACGTGGTCGACGATCGGAAGGCCGTGAGCCTGCATCACGTCCTTGAACACCGCCTTGTCCATACCAACGGCGGAGCCAAGCACGCCCGCACCGACATAGGGGATCCCGGCCAGTTCCAGAAGACCCTGGACCGTGCCATCCTCGCCGAACGTGCCATGCAGAACGGGGAATACGACGTCGAGGCCTGCTTCGATCGACGTCTCCGCCGTGCCCTCCCGGTCATCAAGCCGGACCAGACCTGTGCGTCTGGGATCGGCCAGCAGTGCGACCTGCTGACTGTTCTCGGTCTGCCCTGCCGCTAGAGCCTTCACCACATCGGCCGCCGTAATCCAACACCCTTCCTTGGTGATGCCAATGGGCACCACCTCGTATTTATCCCTGTCCATCGCCGCCATCACCGACCGCGCGGATGCAACAGACACCTCGTGCTCGCCAGAGCGCCCCCCACACACGACGCCAACACGGAGTCTTCGTGCCATACTATCTCACCGACCCCTCTTTGTCCTTGGTCCCCTGCCGCGCGCCTCGCGCCCGATCGGTCATAGTCATCTACCAACCTAGGAGCTCGATCTCCAATTCCAATTCCACGCCAAACTGGAGAAGGACCTCTGCGCGTGCATAATCGATCAGGTCCAACACGTCCTGGGCCGTCGCGTCGCCAACGTTCATGAAGAAGTTACCGTGCAAATCTGATATCTCGGCCCCTCCGATGCGATGCCCCCTAAGACCTGCCTGCTCAATCAGGTAGCCCGCGTGGCTTCCCAGCGGGTTCTTGAAGGTAGAACCCATCGTTGCCCCGGCAGGATGACGCGTCCGGCGCCACATCAGAATCTCGTCAGCCTTCGCCGCGAGTTCTCTTGGGTCTGCCTGCTGCAGTGCGAAGCGCGCCAGCAGAAGCACATAACTCCCCGTTGCCTCGCGCTTCAGACGGCTCGTCCGGTAATCGAACTCGAACCAATCGTTGTCCTTTTCGTGTACCTTGCCATCCGGTGCCAGTACTATGGCAGAAATGAGCGCGGACGCAACATCGCCCTCAAACGCACCGGCGTTTCCGACAACGGCTCCGCCGACGGTCCCAGGAAGCCCGGCAGCCCATTCCAGCCCCGCCAGCCCCCGCGCCAAAGTTCCGCGGGCAACCGCGGCCAAGAGCGCGCCCGCTTGCACTGAGACTGCCTCCCCCGACTGTTTCTCACGCGAGATGCCTTCCGGTCCGGCAACGATAGCATCATCGCCGAACGAGACCTCTGCCGCCCGGAATACGACAGTCAATCCGCGAACTCCGGCATCGGCCACGAGGACGTTGCACCCACCGCCGAGTACGAGCCAGGGAACACTCTGCGAGCGGGCTGCCGCCAGCGTGCCCACTAAGGCTTCCACGGTATCGCAGGTGACAAGCAGGTCCGCAGGACCGCCCACGCGCAAGGCCGTGTAGTTCCGCAGGGGCTCATCTCGCCGTGCACGCGGTCCCAGAGCCCGGGACAAAGCCTCTATGTTGCTGGCGCCGACTGGCGCCGCGAACGAACACGCGCTCAACTGCATTCTCGCGCCCCACCGCATCCATGTCGGCCGAGTCGGCCGCTCAGCTCCCGGACCGCGCGTGGCCGTGACGAACACTCGCGCCCCGCCACACCTGGTCCGCAACCCGCCCGAAGTCATTGGTCTACGATTTCTACGATGTCTCCAACGTTTCGAGGAGCCACTCACCCACCTTGTTCCCGTCGCCGGCCCCCAGCGTCAACACGAGATCGCCCCGACGCACTCGATTGGCCAGTTGATCAGCGGCCTCCTGCAGCGAACTTGCGACAGATACATCTTGACACTTGATCTCTCCCGCCAGCGCGACCTCGCTCAGGCCAAGGCGGTCGACCTCACGCGCTGGGTAGATAGGAAGCACCACCACGTGATCGGCCTTCACGAATGCCTGTGCGAACTCATTACAGAGGAGCCGGGGGCGACTGGAAGTGTGGGGCTGCCAGACTGCCCAAATAGGACGCCCAGGGAACTGTGTTCGTGCTGCCTCCAGCGTTGCCCGGATTTCCGTAGGGTGATGAGCGTAGTCCTCCACTACGCACACGCCCGCCGCCTCCCCCTTCCGCTCGCACCCACGGGCACCACCACGCGACTCCCTCCCGGCCTCTCGGGATACCTCGAAACG
>JAUVSX010000322.1 GCA_030596915.1 Chloroflexota bacterium
ACATTCCCACTTGAGTGAACAACCCGCCTTCGGTGGCATTCTGATTTGGCTTGACACGATCGCGGGCGCGAGAGGACGGGGTCCAGAAGCCGCTGCGACAAGGCGCTGCCGCTGATCGTGACCCGGCACATCCTCCACCGTCGGGCCCACGCCCCTGGCTCACGGGGCTGCGCTGCGCCTCGGTCCCACCAGCTCCTTGGACTGGTGGACAATGCCCCCAATGTATGCTACACTGCGCTCGGTCGCTCCTGACTCGCGTGTCGAGGCTGGAGTGAGTTCCGGGATTGGGGGGCGGGACCAACGCCGAGGAACACCTGCGGTAGAAGGGCTCCTGGCTCCCGTGGACAGTCCTCATGACTGATACCCTGGCGATCATCGGTGGCGTGACGGCGCTGGCTATCGCCATGTGCGTCGCCGTCGTGCTGCTGGTGCGCCGCAGAAGGCGCAGGCTCGCGCAGGCTCCAGCGGAGAGGTTCTGCCCTGAGTGCGCTCGCCCTCTGCCGCGTGGGGCGACGGAGTGCCCCGCGTGCGCCCAGACACCGGCCCCGGTATCCCCGTCTTCAGCAGCACCGGGTCCCTCACTGATCGGCCTTACCGAGCCCGTAGGCGACCAGGTCTTCCCCATTGCCCCAGCGCCACGCGGCCTCACAATCGGACGCCACCCGGACAACGATATTGTCATTCCGGACATGCTGGCCGTCTCGCGCTACCATGCGCAGGTGATTCCCGAGGGTGATGGCTTCGTGCTCTACGACCGAAACAGCGCCAACGGAACCGTCGTTAACGGCCGGCGCGTCTTCCGTCACGAGCTAGCCGATGGCGACGAGGTGCAGATCTGCGGGTTGCGCCTCGCTTTCAGTGAGTCGGGGAAGACGCCCCCGCCCCGGCCGGAGCCGGACGACTCAATGTCTGCGGCGGACACGCTGTCGTTCGCGCCGAATCAGAAGATTGATGGTTGCGTCCTCGAGGAGGTGCTGGGGAGGGGCGGCATGTCGGTCGTGTACCGCGGGCGCGACGCGCAGGGAACGCCCGTCGCGGTCAAGATACTGAACGTGACCGATGAGTACATCGTGCGCAAGTTTGTTCAGGAGCAGCAGATTGGCGCGATGCTGGGCCAGCATCCATACATCCGCGAGGTGTACCGTCTTGGCCGCGGCCCACAGGGCCATCTCTTCCTGATAATGGAGTACGTCGATGGCTGTAGTCTCAGGCGTCTGATGGGCCAGCTCACAGACGAGGAAATCGTGCGCATCATCGGGCAGTGCTGTCTGGCGCTTGCATACGCCCACAGACACCACGTCGTCCACCGGGACATCAAGCCTGAGAACGTCCTTATCGCGCGCGACGGCGGCGTCAAGCTCACTGATTTCGGCATCGCCAAGCTGACCTCCTCGGTGACCATAACGACCGACCGCGTCGTCGGAACTCCCGAGTACCTGTCGCCGGAGCAGGCCCGGGGCAACCAGCACATCGAGCCAAGCAGCGATGTCTACTCGATGGGCATCGTGCTGTACGAGCTATTGACCGGCCGCGTGCCTTTCCCGCTTCCCCAGGAGGGCGACACTTACCGGGCTGCGATCACTGTGTTGAGCCAGCACATCAACACGCCGCCGCCACCTATCAGGGACTGCAATCCCGAGGCCGCGCCCCGGCTTGAGAAGGTCGCCCTGCGCGCGCTCCAGAAGAACCCAAAGAAGCGGTATAGTACGGCCCTGGCCATGGGGCAGGCGCTCGGCTACAGCGAGCCGCCTCTGCCTGAGCCTGCTGAACCTGACCACCGGCCGGCGCGCGAACTGGTTGTCTCTCAGGGGGCGCGAAGCGGTGATCGTATTCGAGTGGAGGCGGACTGCGTGACTATTGGCCGGGCCGACCTGGATCCGGAGGACACGAGTATCTCCCGGCGGCACGCTGTGCTTTCGCTGCGCGGCGATCAGCTTTGGCTCGAGGACATATCGCTTAACGGCACGCGCATCAACGGCGAGCGGGTGTTCGGAGAGGCCCTGCTCCAACCTGGGAACAGAATCGAGATCGGCGGGTGTATGCTGACCTACCCGGAAGCGTCCCTGAGCCAGCCGGCATAGGGTCCCGGTCCAGGATCGTGGCCGTGCCTGATATGCCTGGCTCCTTGCCAACGCGGGGCACAGCCCCATAATCCATACGCGGAGGTAGACGAACATGGAAGAAAGACCAACTGTACAGATGGATGGGTCGTCCTACGACGAGGACTACGGCTCCCAGGAGGCCAAGACGCCTCCCACGATCCCCATCGACGATGTGTTGCGGCAGCAGGGCTGGCCCGGAGTGCAAGCCCCGCCACCCCAGTATCCGGCGCCGCCAGCCATCCCTCAGCAACAGCCCTTTTCACCGCCACCGATCAGTCCGCCGCCAGCGGCGGCGTCTGCCGGAGCTACCCGGGTGATGGGTCCTCCGGCGGCCGAGCCACTGCTCGCCTGGCTGGCCGTGACCGCCGGTCCTGGTGCACCACGGGGGCACGTGTTTACCCTGCAACCGGAGACAGTCATCGGTCGGACGGTGGGACAAGTCCTGCTCGCGAATGACCCCTTCGTATCGTCCCAGCATGCGAAGATACGACGTGAGCCGAGCGAGGAGGACGCCGACACTCAAGTGCTGGTCCTGTACGATATGGCGAGCGCCAACGGGAGCTTCGTCGGGAGCGAGGAGGACTACCGCGACCAGCAGGTCTACCGCCAGGAACTCCGCGATGGTGACTACATCCTCATCGGTGAGACCACGTTGGTATTCAAGCAGGTGTAGTTGAGCCTGCCTGCACGCGCCCACCAGCGGGCGGGAGAGTCGACCTATCAGGCGGGGGCAATCACACGGCCCCTATCTCGTACTTGGGAGGGGATGATGAACAGGCTGTTTATGGACCGCGTCCGGCGTGTGGCTCGTCTAGTGCTGCTGGGAACCGTGCTTGCATTCGCTGCGATTGGACCTTGGCCGCAGTACGCTGAGGCTCAGGGCACTGACGTCATCGTGACAATCGACGAGGTCGATGGATCGAACTTCCCGACGGTCCGGCTGCGTGTAAGCGTGCGAGATAGGAATGGGGTGCCCATCCCAGACCTGTCGGTTGACAACTTCGAGATTGTGGAAGACGGGGCTGCCGCATACCCGCCGGATTCGGTGAGCGTCGAGAGTAGCCCGAGCGCCCAGGTCTCACTCGGCATTGTGATCGATATGTACAAGACGCTGGCGGGTCCGCCCATTGAGGCCGCCCAGCAGGCGACCACTGGCTTGCTGAACGACCTGCTCGCTGAGGACAACGGGCGGAACCGCGGGGCGTTCGTCGGTGTGCACAAGGGGATCAGCACAGATCCGAACGTGATCAACGAGGATTACGAGGTACCCTTCACGAACGACCGCAACCGGCTGCTGAATGTGATCAACTTCATTCACGAGCGCATGGAGGACGAGCCCGGCACTCCTCTCTACGATGCTGTGATCAAGGCGGTCCGGCTAGCGGCCGCGACCGAGCCGGTTGGGCACCGAGCATTGATCGTGATGACCGACGGCGAGGACAGGACGAGTGTCAGCACGGATGACGACACGATCCAGACGGCCGTCGGCCAGCAGACGCCGGTCTTCACTATCGGACTGAGCAACAGCCGCCTGAACGAACGGTACCTGCGCAGGCTGGCCGACCAGACTGGCGGCACGTACCAGGCCGCGCAGACGCCGGAGGACTTCTCCACTCTCTTCAGCAACGTGCTGACGATGTTGCGCACCCAGTACGTCTTGACCTACGAGGCCAGACTACCGGAAGATGGTCAGCCCCACAGCCTGCTTGTGCACGTGCGCACGCCGACCCAGTTGGAGGGCTTCGCGGAGCATCGGTTCACGACCCCGGGCACGCCCGCCACAGCGACGGTCGCCGAGACCGAGGAGGAGCCGGCCGGCACGCCGACCCCCACTTCGGACCCCGAGGCCACTCCCCCAGCAGAGTCCGAGTCGGACTCTGACGCAGGTCTCCTGGGCACGCTGCGCGACTTCGTCCAGGACAACATGATCCTGGCAGTCCTGATCGTCGCAGCGGGCGCATTGCTTTTCCTCATCGTGGTCATCGTCGTGATCATTGTGATCCGCAGGAGAACGGTGGAAGAGGAGGAACTCCCGCCCGTACCGGAGGCGCCGTTCGCTCCACAGCCTTATCAGACCCCTCAGGCGGATTTCGGTGCACCAACTGACTGGCCCGACAGGCCGTACGGTGCTGAGTTCCCAGCCGGTGGCGCGACGGCGCCGCCTACCTCCGCCGCAGGCGTGGGCACCGCTCCGCCGTTCGGCACGGTAACGACTGCTTCTTCGGGGTCCCCCGGCGTTCCGCCGCCTCCACCGCCGATGGTCGGGCCCGTGGCTCCGCCGGCAGCGGCGGCAGCGGCGGGCGGCACACAGATACTGGACCGTGGACCCAGGATGCCGGTAGTTGGCCTGTTGATAGACCGCAGGCAGACGAGCCGCAGATACGACGTTGCCAAACCAGTTGTCACGATTGGCCGGGCCGGGGCCGCGGACGTGACTATCGATGATACCACAGTGTCTCGGCAACACGCGACGATCAAGTGGGAGGAGGACCGGTTCAGGCTGTACGAT
>JAUVSX010000086.1 GCA_030596915.1 Chloroflexota bacterium
CCGAGCGCTTCGCCACGGGAATGCAGTGGAAACCTGACAGGTTTTCGAGAACCTGCCCGCCAGGGCAGGCGTGCGCTGATGATCGAACACGTGGCAACCTGTCCGGTTTTCGCTTCACAGAGCGTGTCGTGGCCGTGCGATGACGATGACTTGTCGCTTAATTGGGATCAAATCTAGGTGTCAGGTCTACGAATTGACTCTATTCTGCCAGCGCCCTAGAATCGCGGCGGGAGGACATTGATTCTGTGAACGAGGGCCCGGAGTTCGACGCCCAACTTTTAGAGATCTACGGCGAGCTGGCGCGAGACAAGCTGGTGGAGATGGTCGTAAGCTACGCCAGTAGGCAGCTCGGCGCCGGAGGCTCATCGATCTTCCTCCGCGATAACATCAGCGGACGCTACGTTCTGCGTGGTACCACCGGCCTCACGAACGGGAGCCGGATGCCCGCAGAGCGCGTGGAGTACGAGCTCGGCGAGGGCATGACCGGGTGGATCGCAAAGCACGGCAGGCCGTTGCTTGTTGCCGACCCGAGTGATTCCGAGGAGCTGCGCCGCATCGCCGACGATCTGGTGTGGACCAGGAAGTACTCTGAGGTGAGCGCCAAGCCGGGCCTGGATTACCTGGGAGTGCCTATCCTTTCCCGAGACGGCAGCACGGTCCTCGGCGTCCTGCGGGTGTCCGGCAAGGCCAAGGGGGAGCGATTCAATCAGGATGATATGGCACTGCTCGGCCGCATCGCGACGATGGTCAACATCGCGATCGAGAACTCACAGCGCTACGAGCGCGAGAAGCGACAGGCGCGCTACTTCCGGCTGCTGTTGGACGTTAGCAATGAGCTGAATCCTCGACGCCCGATCCCTGAACTGCTCCAGACACTCGTCGAGCGGGTCAGGGTGGGCTTCCGAACCGAAGCCTGTCTGATCTACCTGCGCTCTGAGGAGGATGTTCGACTGGCCGTGCTGCAAGCTGCCAGCGGGGTTCCCGAGACGCTGATTGGCCAGTTGACGTACACGCTTGACCAGGGGGCGACCGGGCACATCATCAGCTCTTGCCGGCCAGTTCAGATCCGCCTCCGCAGCGGTTTCACTCGGTGGAACGACCCTCACATCGAGGAACTGGCGCGGCACCTGCCCTCAGGGGCCCACCGGTCATTCGTGGGCGTCCCCCTGCGGTCTGGCGACGAGACGCTCGGCACGCTCGAGCTGATCAACAAGATTCCTAGCGCGCCGGGACATCGCGACTGGTTCACCGACGATGACGAGGAATACTTGCTGCTACTATCTACCCCACTTGGCGGCGTGTTGGAGGGCGCTCGCTACCTCAAGGCTCTGAATGAGGTCGGCGTCACGGCGATGCGCATGCAGCGCATCGCATCGTTCGGCACCCTGGCCCAACGGGTCCGGCACGAGGCGTCGAACCCACTGGCTGTGGCGCGCTTGGCGGTCAGCAACCTCCGCAGTGACCTTCGAGACATGCTTGCGCAGTTGGAGGCTGTTGCCGGTGCAGACTCCCTCTCCTTCGAGCGCATCCACAATGTGGGCAGGCGCCTCGACATCATTGAATCGAGCCTCGACGAGACCGGTGGCAAGCTACTCGACCTGCTGAAGTTCTCACAACGAATTGGGTTCACACAAAGGATGACCCAGTGGAACGACGTGGTGCGCGAGGTATTGATCTGGCTGTCCGCAGAGCGCCAGCGCAGGGGCGTCGATCTGCATGTTCGATACGGAGACCTGCCGCCATTGTTCATCGAGCCAAACGAGCTTTTCGGCGTCCTGGTCACGATGCTCAGGCTTGTGATGGAGGGAATTGCTGCAGAAGACGCCCTGATCGAGGTGCGTACGTCCGTATCACCCGATGGCTGCCAGGTGCGAACCATGATTGGCGCGCCCCAGGCGCCTCTGCGCGACGCGGTTCTGAGCATCCTCGACCCGGCCACCGGCTCCACGGAAGAGCTCTCGCCCCTGCACTTCGAATGGGCCCTGGCGCAGGAGACGGTACAGGGGGAGTATCAGGGACAGCTCGTCTGGACGGCAGCCGGCGGGGGGTTCGCGCTCACCCTTGATCTGCCGCTGCGCCGGTCGGGGGCGAACTACGGGTAGACCTAGTCACGAGGGGACGTCATCACGCGTGGAGGCAGTCTTGGATGAGAGGGTGATTCTGGTGGTGGACGACGAGCCATTCTTCCGCGAGGAGGCGGTCGCGTTCCTGACCAGTCAGAGTTCCGTGGCACTGGAGTGGCGAGTCGAAGCGGCTGCCGGTGGCGACGAGGCACTGGCGCGGCTTGAGAAGGCTTCGTGTGACGTAATGCTTCTCGACATCAACATGCCCGGCATGGATGGTATGGAAGTGCTCCGAGCGATGCGTGACAAGCACTTGCTCGAGCAGACATACGTCATTATGCTGAGCGCGTACGGTGTGTACGACAACGTCGTTGCTGCGATGCGAGGCGGTGCGAAGGACTTCGTCAACAAGTCGGAGCCACTCGACCAATGGATTGTCCGCATCGAGCGCGGTTTCGAGTGGCAAGAGTTGCGCTGGCGCAAGCAACAGGTCGAGGAGGAGCTGAGGCTCCTGGCGCGCGAGGTCGGCCACGATATCGGAGGCACGACCTATTTCGTCCTCACCCAAAGAGTGCGGGCGCTGGCGGGCCTTGCCAAAGGCAACCCCGAGGCAGAGCGCTCCATTCAGGTTATTGAACAGATACTGGGTCGAATCAAGAGGCTGGCCGATGACCTGGGCCACGTCGCCAGGGCCCTCGACAGCAGCGAGGTATGGCGCTGGGAGAATCTCGATCTCCGCCGTATGATGGAGCGGCTCGCCCAGGAATTCCGGTACGGCCACCCGACAGTCACCGTCGCGGAGGAGTGGGGGAAGGACGTACCAGCCATCGTCGGTAGTCGCGCCCAGCTCGAACGGGCGTTCTTCAACCTCCTGCCCAACGCCGGGCGGGCGATGCCGGATGGCGGCACGCTCACCATTCGTACCCGCCGGGCGGATGGCGACCGGGTCGCAGTCGACATCCAGGATACCGGCATCGGCATCCCGCCGGAGACGCAGGAGAAGCTGTTCCGTATCGGATTCTCGGACTGGAAGAACGGCACGAAGGGAAGTGGACTGGGTCTGTACGTCGCTCGCAGGAACGTGGACAATCACGGCGGGGCGATAGAGGTCGTGAGCAACCCCGAGGACGGGTCCCGATTCACCGTCCGGCTACCGATCCGCCCAGAGGGTGCGCCGACCGTCCCTACAGGCTCGAAACTATGAGTTACTCTGGAGGCTAATCTCAATGACAGCAAAGATACTTGTGATGGATGACGATCTGCTTGCGCTCGAGAGCCTGGAAAGCTACCTGGGGCAAGCTGGCTATCAGATCGCGACGGCGAGCAGCGCTCGCGAGGCGGTGGACCAGGCTCGCGATTTCGCGTTCGACGTCGCCTTATTGGATATGAAGATGCCCGAAATGGACGGATTCCAGGTGGCGGCCATGCTCCGTCAGTTGCGACCGGACTTACGGGTGATCATATTCACCGGCTACGCGTCGCTCGAGACGGAGGCGCGCGCTGCGCAGCTCGACTTCTACGAGTACTTGCCCAAGTCGAACTGGTACAACCTGCTACTCCCGACCATCGAGCGTGTCCTGGTAGAGCCCGAACGCCCCTTGCCCAAGCAACGTCCCATCGACCTTGAGGAGGCTGCGGCACAGTACCTCAGCGAGGGCAAGTGGGAGTTGGCGGCGCTGGCACTGGAGCAGGCAGCCCGCATCGCCGAGTTCACGTACGACTGGGAGCACGCCGCGCGGCTCTATACTCAGGCTTCTCAGCACATGCAGCGCGCCCGTGGGCTCTCTGTCGGAACGCAGCGCCTGCGCGAACTTGCGGAGTGCGCACAACGCATCGCCGAGGAAGGAACGGCATCCTAGCGGCCGACGCCTGCAGCTCGGCCCGGCCTGGACGCCAGCCACGAGCTGGCGAGCGAGCGCCGCACGGGCTCACAGCCCCCCCGAGACGGGTGTGTTCGGGCTCGGCCTGCCAGACGTCGGCGGAGACTCCCCTCAATGATCCTACTGTTCGGCCTGCTGGGCCTCGTCGTCGGGGGCCTCGTCAATCAGCTCGGGACCGATCTTGCGGAGAAGCGAGACCCGAGCGCCCCTCGCTGTGCCTATTGCGCCAGGGAACGCCACTGGCACCAGTGGGTCAGTTTGCCTGGCTACCTGGCTGGGCGCGCCAAGTGCGACTCCTGCGGCGCGCCGGTCACGCTGCGCTATCCTCTCATAGAGACTGGCCTCGCGGCGACATACGCCTACCTATGGATAGAGCTCGGCCCATCGGTCCTCCTGGTGCTGTACCTTGTGTACATCGCCATCCTGGCCCTGATTACTGTCACCGACATCGAGCGCCGCCGGATCCCTAACGTCGTGATCTACCCAGCAATCGTGCTGGCAGCGGCAGCGGCATTCGTCACCCCAGGCCTGGATCCATGGCGTGCCCTTGTCGGAGGGGCGGTAGGATTCGCCATCTACTTTGCCATCGCGTTGGGCGGTAGGGCACTCTACGGACCTGGGGCGTTGGGCGAAGGCGACGTCAAGCTGGCGACATTCATCGGGCTCATCACCGGGTTTCCGTTGGTTTTCGTGGCCATCGTCGTGGCGATTCTCGCCGCTGGCGCAACCAGCCTGATCTTGCTCGTGACAGGCATTCGAGGCCGGCGCGACCCCATCCCCTACGGACCGTTCCTCGTCGCGGGCGCCGTCGTGGCCCTGCTTTGGGGCCAGCCCATCCTCGACGCGGTCCTACGGTAGGAGAATGACCCGCAGGAAGTGCCCAAGGGGAGAGGCGCTCCCAACCTGCACTGCGTACTGACCGGGGGCCTCGCTCAACCCCGCCGACGATCGGGGAAGGATGGAGATGCTTGAGGACGCCTACCTGATTCACGGGCTCAACGCCCTGAGCCGCGCCCACCAGACCGACTACTTCACTGATGGTCATCGCGGAGCGGCGATCATAGCAGCGTACTATCTTTGCCGTGAACTGGAGATGGAGGACGCGGCAGGCAGCATTGTGCGCGCGATGATTGATGAGCACTGGGCCGACACAGATCTGTGCGCGCCCTTTCCGGACGAGCCGGCTGAACCCGGCCTCGATCGTGAGATCGTTGACTGCTTGCTGAGAAACATCGTCGGCCTGCGACAGGCCGGGCACAACGTCATCTTCCCATCGTTGGCTCTGAAGGCTTTCCAGCAGATGCCCGAGGCAGTCACGCCGGACAGGGTGACCGGCATATGCAAGCTCATCGAGTCGTTCACCGTTGTCGACAACCTCCGGCTTGAAGGAAGTGAACAACTCCCAGATCTCAGCGAGACGCCGGACGGGGCGACCTTCATCCTGTCTGAGCTGCCGAGGACAATCGCCGCATTTGACGGCCGGGGACAGGGTTGGTCGGGCCATCTGCTCACGTACGGCAGAGCCATCCTGGACCTTCGGCGGTCGGGTTATGATTCGCTTGCGCGGGCAGCCGAGCAGGGGTTCGGGATCTACGTCAAGCGGATCCGCATGGGCCCGTTGGAGACGGACAGGTGTTGGGTTGAGCGCCCGCCTGATGATGCCCGCCCCCATCAGCGCGAGTACTGGGTGAGACGCAGGGAACGGCCGATCGGGATTGGCCACGTCTTCAAGTACCCCTATGGCTACTGCGGACTGATGGACCTCGCGGAGGATCCGAAGGTGAAGCTAGCGTGTGAGGCCGTGGCATACCACGTGCTCTAGCAGCCAGTGCTGGCGGCGGCGCAGGTGCCGGCGCACTATGATGCACCGGAGGTGTACCTGCCAGACCCGAAGCTGGTGGCTGTGTGGGAGTATCTCGCAGGCATCGACCGTCCGCAGATTCCCTTCGTCGACGCCGGCAGGCCTGTTGATGAGGTGTATGCCGAGGTAGCGGAGCACGTAGTGGGGCGGCGCCCTCACCTGGCGGGAGAGGCATAGGGAGCAAGCGCAGTCCGTTCGACCCAGCTCCGAGGAACGCCAAGGCCAGACAACGGCGCAGGCCGTCATGGAGATTGTGCAGCTCGCGTCACCAACACGAGCGATGGCGACGACTCGCCTGATCGACTCCCAGCGGTATGATTGCCGCGCGTACCAGGCAGCGGAAGCCGGCCTGCTCGATTTCGCCGTTTTCGCCCGCCGGCTCGAGACTCGGGCCGGCACGCGAGGATGTTCTGTGAGCCGTTCTTTCATCAAGGGTCTCGACCTCAGTGAGCTGTTCTACCGCGAAGCCGTCAGACCCATCCTGGCGAGCGGGTTCCCCGGCCTGACCTACTCCGCTGCGCTGATCGGACCCGGTTCCGAGGTGCTGGGCCTCGACACGCCCCAGTCGATGGACCACAACTGGGGGCCAAGGCTGCAAATCTTCCTGGCGGAGGCCGACCACGCGTCATTCCGCGACGTGATCGACGAGCGGCTGCGGCAGGAACTTCCGCGCGAGATCCGCGGCTTCCCCACCAACTTCGGCCGTGACGAGGACGGCACAGCGTGGATGGCGCCCATCGACAACGGTCCGGTCGACCACGGCGTGGAGATCCTCACCGTTCTGGACTATTTCACACGAGTGCTCGGCTTCAACCCGGCGGGCGAGATCCGGGCCGCTGACTGGGTCGGCGTTCCCGAATACCACCTGCTAATGCTCACCGCGGGCCGCGTGTTCTACAACGGGTTGAGGCAGTTGGAGCCAATCAGAGCGAAATTGAGCACCTATCCGGACGACGTATGGCTGTACCTCCTGGCAGCCCAGTGGGCACGAATCGGCCAGGAAGAAGCGTTTGTGGGTCGATGTGGTCAGGTCGGTGACGAGCCGGGCTCCCGCCTCATCGCTGGGCGCCTGGTGAGGGATCTCATGCGGCTGTGCTTCTTGATGGAGCGCAAATATGCTCCGTACATCAAGTGGTTTGGCAGCGCCTTTTTGCAGCTCGTGTGCGCAGCGGACCTGCTGCCAGTGTTCTCGAACGTGCTGCAAACGGGCACGTGGGAGGATCGGCAGGACCACCTGTCCACCGCATATGCGTACGTGGCTGAGATGCATAACGGCCTGGGCATCACTGAGCCTCTGGCAACCGGCGTGTCTCAGTTCCACGGCCGCCCATTCGTCGTGATACATGCCAGCAGGTTCGCGGACGCCCTGCGAGCCGCGATCCGAAGCGAAGAGGTGCTGGCGCTGCCCAGGGACTTGGGCTCGGTCGACCAGTTCATCGACTCGACCGACGCGATGAAGGTCCTGGACCGGCTCAGAGAGGTCTACCGTACGTAACGGGGAGCGTGGGCCAATGCCGGCACACCTCGTCTGCATTGGCTCACCGGAGAACACAATGGACCACCATCATCACGAATACGGAGAGGAACGTGCGTATGACGGCCACAACCCGGGGCCAATGGATGAGGAGACTGCCCGGTGGTACGTCGAGAACTGGGGCGACCACGTGTCCAACTCGATGACGGTCGAGGTGGCGGGCGTCAAGCCCCGTGACGTGGTGCTCGACATCGGGTGCGGGAGCGGCGCGGCCGTGCGGGAAGCCACCACGCTCACCACCAGAGGGCGCGTCATCGGTGTCGATCCGTCGCTGGCGATGCTCGATATCGCGGGCGAACAGACTGTCTCAGCCCCTGGCAGGGACCGGATCGAGTACCTCGAAGGCAGCGCCGAGTCGATACCACTGGATGACGGCTCGATCAGCCTCGCGCTGGCGATCAACAGCGTCCATCATTGGGCGGATCTGGCGCAAGGCCTGGCGGAGGTACGCCGCGTGCTTGGGCCGAGTGGACGCTTGATCATAGGTGAGGAGCTGCTGGCAAGCGGCAAGTTCGGCCACGGAGAGGGGCCCTCATCCGATCCGGAGTTCGTGGCACAGGCGATGCGGGACGCGGGGTTCGCGCGTGTGACGGTCGGTGCACACAGCAGGGGAACGGACGTGGTCCAGTACATCCGGGGATACAAGGCGGAGACCGCCAACTCAGAGGCGTAGTGAAGGCAATGATGCAGAGGAACCTGTCTCTTTGCGCCATTTCGTTGGCATATGGCGCAAGCTGCAGACCTTCTGCCAGGTGCGCTAGGAGCGCGGCGTGCGCCGGCTGCGGATGTCTGGACCTTGACTCCTACCCCCATCTGCCTACAGTGGACCTTCGGATGGTCTAGAGAAGCCCTCTGCGGCAACATGGGTGAGATCACTCCGCCCAGGGCGGCGGGTCTTCCTGCCAAGCCCGATGGTTGGCGGAGAACAGAGGCGGGAGCCCGGACAATGTGGCCTGAGATGAGCGCACGCGCCCGAGCTCAACATCGGGGAAAAGTGGGAGGTGGATCGTGAACGTCTTCCGTGATTTGGTCAAGGGAGAGGTCGGCCAGTGGCGGACGGACTACACGGTGCTGGCCCTGGGCCTACTCGTGCTGCTGGTATTCGTGCTGGGTTTGATAGGAGTCAGGTTCACGGATGTCGAGCGATGGATTCGCAGGCTCGAATATGTTATCTTCGGGGGGTAGCCAGCACTGGGTCGTCTATCCCCGACGCCGCCCGCCGAGTCTCTCCTGATGGACGTTCCCTGTGCTCCGAAGGCCGGAGGCTCGGTCGGCCCAACCAGCGGAGCTGCTCTGCCAACGGCCTGGGACTGATCGCAGGTATCTCGGGTCCGGTCCGCGGGGATAGGCTCCACCCGGCCTGCTGGCGGCAATGCGGTCGGTCTCTCTTCTTCAACTAGCACCTCTGATCTCCCAAGCGCCCCTGCCCCTCTTGAGCCAGTGGCGTTCCGATCTGCCTCGTGCGCTGATTGTTGTCCTGCCTCAGCGCCGTTTGCGAGGTGTCGCCGAGGTCCATCGTCGGCCGCCGCGCTGCAGCGGAGGGAGCGGGGAAGCGTGGCCATGGCGGCGGTCGTGACCGCGTAGGAGGACAATGTGCGCGGGCAGAAGCCCCTGTACCGGGGATGCGGGGGTGGAAGAGACTGTCGCAACCACGCCAACTGTGGTATAGTACTGGCGCAGTTGCTTCGCCGACCGCTCTTTTCACGGCACTGATGACATGGTTGGGCGGCATCCCGTGTTGCAGGAGGCATGCCGTGAACCGACAAGAGGTAGTGCTAGCTGCGATGGCGGCTTCAGACGGGTCCACCCATCACCCTGCGGAGCTGCAGACGATGTTTATGCTTGTCGACCAGAACATCGCCGACACCGTCGGTGGCCCCCACTTCGACTTCCGGCCCTCCCGTGGAGCACCGTTTGACAGAGCCGTCTACGAAACCGTGAAGGCGCTGGAGGCCGAGGGGCTGGCAGAGTCGATTCCGGAATTCAGGTGGCGAAGCTATCGACTAACTCCGGCGGGCCAGCGGCGAGGTGAG
>JAUVSX010000288.1 GCA_030596915.1 Chloroflexota bacterium
CCTCCGCGTGAGGGATTAGCTCGGGGGCGATGTCGAGCCCGGTGACGTGCCCGGCGGGCCCCACGGCCGCCGCCAGCAACAGGGCCTGAAGGCCGATACCACAGCCGGCATCCAGTCCCTGGCTTCCCAAAGGGAGTTGAAGTGCCTGGACTGCTGAACGAACGGCGGGCTCCATCAGCGGATTGAACGCCTCCAGCGCCCGTATAGTCGAATCCGCGTCAGTCATCTTCCATCGTCTCTACCTTGAGGCGGGTGCTATTCGGTCAGCCCGCAGACAGCGGCAGGAACATCCGCAGCGACCAGTCTCCCCCTGTTCGCCGGGGGGACGATCCTTCGATCCTGCTTCTTGTCCGACCTACTCGATACTCGTCGCAATCTCTTTCGCCCAACCAGTAGCCCGCTCGAGTTCGCCTTCTTCCAGCGGCCCTTCGGTATCGCCGACGAAGAACCCTTCAGGAGGAACGGCCGGCTCTCCTCCCTTCTTCTCCAGCTTGCTCAAGATGGGCTCGGCGGCATAGCCGAATATGCGTACGATGAATGCCAGTACGCGCACCTTCTCAATGTTGCTCACCGTGAACCTGGTGTCGAAGGCGGCTACCTTGATGCCGTCGAGGCTGTCTCTGGGAATCCCCTTCAGGAAGCGACTGGTCGCTGGAAGAGACGTGAACCTCTGGGTGGCAGAGCCAACGACCAGCAGGTCCAATCCCTCTAGCTGCTCCGGCTTCACATCGCTCGCCCGAAGTACCTGGACATCTCCCTCTGTGCCAAGGCCATCGCCAATCGCCTGAGCAATCTGTTCCGTGTTGCCATAGACCGAATCGTAGACGACCAATGCCTTCATCGCCCCTCCTTCCTGATGATACCGTGCATCGCAGACCTGCGCGCGATCTGCGATCGCGTCGTGCGTTGCTCGTTGCTCCAACCCCGCGCATCCTGGGCACCTGTAGCCGCGCCGGGGTGTTCCTCACCCCGCTTCCATACCGCGTCCTAGCACGCTCCGCCCCCCCCTGTGTGAAGAAACCATCTTTCGTCGATCGTCCGTCGTCGTCCACCCTCTGTGCCAACACAGGTGAGACAACTCTGCTGGGGTAAGTACGGTAGAATAGACAAGCACAGTCGTCCAGCGTCTGCTTGCGTTCGCTATCACTCGCGTTCTTCCGCCATTGCCAAGATCCTGCCGACCGACCGCCAGTTACGCGCGGTCGCAGCTACTCCCAGCGCCCTTTCGGCCCGCGCGGCGACCTTTGACCTCCCAACGCCGTCAGGCGCGTGCAGGTAGAACACGTTGCCCTTAAGAGCGAACCGCTCGCTATCCTGCCGAATGCTCTCGAGCTTCTCCAACTCAGCGTTCTCCGGCACGGAAGCCAGAAAGAACAGGTGCAGGCTCTTGGGCTGGGCTTCGGCTTCCGGGAATGGGTTCGCTGCAATCGCTTCTGCCAGCTCGTCCACTTCGAGAAGGAGTACCTGCGGGCTGAACCCATGACTCTGATTGACCGCAGCGCTGATTCTGTCCGCGAGTTCCAGACCATTCGTCTCTTCGCTCTCGAATACGACATTGCCGCTCTGGATGGTGGTTGTGACGTTCTGCAGGTCGAGGCTGTGGAGTACTTCCACCAGCTCACGCATAGGCAGGCGGTTGCGGCCACCGACGTTGATTCCCCTGAAGAGCGCGATGTGCGTGTTCATCCAATCACCACGCAGCAGTCTACCCTCGTTCTGCTTCTGGGGCCAATCCAGAATCCCCAGGGAGATCAGTGTCGTTGGGTGGGCCTCAGCGCACTCGTGACGTGCGCGCGGATGCGCCTAGAGAGCGCGGGTGTTCCAGGGGCGGGTCTTGGACTGCTTGCAGGGGCGACGCAGCGCGAACGATACAACTCAAGGTGCCAGGTACTTACCTTCCCGGAAGCTCCAAGCCGCTGTACTCAGCGGCCAGATTCCGGGAAGGTACCACCCCCTCACGCCGGCGCGTGCTGGCCCTTGAACTGGCTCATGTACAGGTTGTGGTAGAAACCGCGCTGCGCCAGTAGCTCGTCGTGCGTGCCCCGCTCGATCAGCCGGCCCTCATTCACGACCAGCACCTTATCGGCGTGGCGGATCGTGCTCAGCCGGTGCGCGATGACGAAGCTCGTGCGCCCTTCCATCAGTCGTAGCAGAGCCTGCTGGATGCGCGCCTCGGTGCGCGTGTCGACGCTGCTCGTGGCCTCGTCGAGGATCAAGATCGACGGGTCAGCCAGAATGGCGCGGGCGATCGCTAACAACTGCCGCTGCCCCTGGCTCAGGTTGCTGCCGCGCTCCGAAAGCTCCGTGTCGTACCCATCTGGCAGCCGCCGGATGAACTGATCGGCGTTGGCCAGCGTTGCGGCCGCGATGCACTCCTCGTCGGTGGCGTCGAGCCGGCCGTAGCGCAGGTTCTCCATGACCGACTCCGAGAAGAGGAAGGTGTCCTGCAGCACGATACCCAGCTCGCGGCGCAGGCTGGCCTTCTGCACCTCGCGGAGGTCCTGGCCGTCGATGCGAATCGCGCCCCCGTCGATGTCGTAGAAGCGGGTGAGCAGGTTGATCATCGTCGTCTTGCCCGCGCCGGTGGGACCCACCAAAGCGACCGTCTGCCCTGGCTCGGCGACCAGGCTCATGTCCTTGATCACGGGCACCCCGGGTACATAGCTGAAGTCCACGTGGTCGAAAACGACCTCGCCGGTGATATGTTCGAGCTGGACCGCGTCGGGTGCATCCACCAATTCCGGTTCCTGGTCGATGATCTCGAACACCCTCTCGGCGCCTGCGAGTGCGGACTGGATCTGGTTGTAGACATCGCCTAGCTGGCGCAGCGGCCTGGCGAAGTTGCGTGAGTAGTTGTAGAAGGTGATGATCGTGCCGATGGTAGCCGTCCCCTGGAGAGTCATCCAGCCTCCCAGGCCGGCCACGACGGCGATATTTGCGTTGCTGAGGATGCCCATCAAGGGCGGGATCAGCATCGAGTAGGTTTGTGCCCTGATGCCGACATCGCGCACAGTCAGATTGGCCTGGTCGAAGCCAGCCAGCGCGTTGGTCTGCTGGCCGAACGCAGTGATGATGCGCTGGCCGCTGAACATCTCCTCCAGGCGGCCGTTTAGCTGGCCCACCCTCATCTGATACTCCCGGAAGCCGCTGCGGGTGCGCTTCCCCACGAACCCCACCAGCCCGAGCATCAGTGGGAGGACGAGCATCGATGCCAGTGCGAGCCAGTGGTTGATGACGAACATCGCGATCATGATCCCGACCAGGCTGAGCAACCCCCCGAACAACTGCGTCACGTTCTGAGAGAGAACGCGGCTGAGCGCATCCAGATCGTTGGTCAGGCGGCTCATCAACTCTCCGTGGCGCCGGCGATCGAAGAAGCTGAGTGAGAGCGTCTGCAGGTGGTCGAACAGATCACGGCGGAGCTCGAGCAGAGCCTTCTGGGCGACGGATGCCATAATCACGCCCTGCAGCGTCTGGGCCAGCCACGCAGCCCCGTATGCGCCCAGCATCGCCAGCGTGATCCGGAGCAACCCTCCCACGTCGCCCGTCGAGATGAATTTGTCGATGGCGATCCCCATCAGAGCAGGGCCCGCTAGCTGGGTCAGGGTGCCCACAATCACGAGCAGGGACACGGCTATGAGCGCTCCCCGGTGGGGCCGGAGGTAGTCGAATAGCCGCCGCATCGCCCCACGCGAGTCCTTGGCTTTTTCGATTCTCGCCCGGCCGCGCCCCCCCGGGCCCGGACGAGCGGCGATTGTAGCCTGGCTTCCCGGTTGATGTGCTGGTTGGCTAGCCATTGCGCGACGCTCCATTCCCTAGCTGCGAGTCGTAGATCTCCTGGTAGATTGGGCTGGACGCCATCAACTCAGAGTGCGTGCCGCAGGCGGCGATCTGACCACGATCGAGGACCACAATCTTGTCCGCGTTGAGCACCGTGCTGATGCGCTGGGCGATGATGAAGCTCGTGCGGCCGTCCATCAGCTCATCCAGCGCCTCCTCAATCTTGGCCTCGGTCTCGACGTCGACAGCGCTGGTGCTGTCGTCGAGGATGAGTATCTGGGGCCGGACGAGCAGCGCCCGCGCGATGGCGATCCGCTGCCTCTGGCCGCCCGAGAGATTCACACCCCGCTGCCCGACCGGCGTATCGTACCCGTCCGGTAGAGCCATGATGAACTCGTGGGCCTGGGCCGCCCTGGCTGCGGTGATGACCTCCTCTTCCGGTGCGTCGGGACGTCCGTAGCGGATGTTGTCGCGGATGGTGCCACTGAAGAGCACCGTGTCTTGGAGCGCGATGCCGATCTGAGGGCGCAGCACGTCCAGCGGGATATCGCGCACGTCAACGCCGTCGAGCGTCACCCGGCCCTCAGTGGCGTCGTAGAAGCGTGGTATGAGGTGGATAAGGCTCGACTTGCCCGACCCCGTTGCGCCTAAGATCGCCACCTCCTCGCCCGGCTCAGCGACCAGGTTGACGTGGTCGAGCACCGCCTCGGGGCAATCGACCCCGTCGTAGCTGAAGCACACGTCCTCGAACGCAACCCGGCCCCGAATGCTTGGGGGAGCCTGGGCCTGCGGACGGTCTTCCACGTCGGCCGTGGTATCGAGCACCTCCCAGATGCGCCCCGCCGAGGCATCGGCTGCGGAAAGCGGCCCGATCATCATTCCCAGCATCAGCATAGGGAACAGGGAGTAGGAGAGGTAGTTGATACTCGCCACAAGCTGGCCCAGGGTCAGGTCACCGCCGATGACCAGGTTTCCGCCGAACCAGATGACGCCGGCGATTCCCAGGTTGACGATGAGCGTCATCGTCGGGAGCAAGAACGCCAGCAGCCGCATCACGCTGATGGTCCGGCCGGCCAGCTCGCGGTTGGCTTGATCGAAGCGCGCTTTCTCGTGGTCGGTGCGCACGAACGCCTTCACGACTCGCACGCCCGCCAGATTCTCCTGCAGGATCTGGTTCAGCCGGTCCAGCTTCTCCTGCACGGCCCGGAAGAGCGGCTGTGCTCGAGAGGCAAAGAGCCACAC
>JAUVSX010000492.1 GCA_030596915.1 Chloroflexota bacterium
GCGCAGTCCCCGCAGCCCGTGCACTCATCCTCAATCACGTAGCGCGGCTTCCTGCGAACATGCGCAACGAAATTGCCGGGCTCCCCGCTGATGCCCTCCAGCTCGGAGTAGGTCATCACGTCGATGTTCAGGTGCCGTCCGCACTCGACGAGCTTGGGGGAAAGGATGCACATAGCGCAATCGTTGGTGGGGAAGGTCTTGTCGAGCTGGGCCATCACCCCACCGATCGCGGGGCTGTTGTCCAGCAGATAGACCTTCAGACCGGCCTCCGCCAGGTCGAGGGATGCCTGGATCCCACCGATGCCGGCCCCAACAACCAGGACGGCGCCGACCTTCTGCGGAACGTCCTGTAAGGGGGGTTCGGCTAGGCGCGCCGCATCCCTAGAAATCACCCGTATGGTCCACTATCCAGAGGACGAGGAGCGCCACGTCGAGCGTCTCGCCACTCCCGGTTATGAAGTAGTCGCGCAGCGTCGCCTCGTGCTCATAGCCCAGGGCCTCGAATGCCTTGACCACACGGGGCTGATTCATCAGCGTCTCTGCGTACAGTTGTTGCAGACCCAACCGCCGGGCGATGTCTTCTAAACAGTGCAGCATATGCGTTCCCACGCCCAGGCGACGGTACTCGCAGTCAAGAAAGATGCGCACCCAGGCCCGATGGCGGTGATAGTGCTCGCCCATGTGAAGCGTGGCGTCGCCGACTACTATGTCGTCCACGACAGCGACAAGAGGGAACACCCGCCTCAGGTTCAACTCGTCTACCCAGCGCGCGACGACGGCAGGGTCGCCGGCATCGCTCCGGAAGTGTTCCAGGTCCTCCCGCGAAGCGCGGGCAAACAGGTCGAGCAGGCCCTGCTTGTCGTCGCTGGCCAGGGGGCGCAACAGCAACCTTCTCCCGTCCGGTAGCGCCCTCACCTGACGATACCGCTCGAGCTGTTCCCACGCGTCAGACACAGTCAACCTCCTGGGCCGGCTCCCGCCGGCGGACACCCCGCCCCTCCCATGGCAGCCTCAGCGGCCTCCCGCGGCCTGCACTGCTTCCCAGACGACCTCGGCGACATCCAATACTCGCATCCGCGAACGGCGCGCTACCTCGTGGCGCCCCACAGCGGCGGTCAATGTGCGCTCACACTGCTGGCAGGACGAAACGAGCGCAGTCCTGGCATCCGCGGACAAGACCTCGCAAGCCCGTTCCACTCTTCGCAACGACACGTCCACCACGACATCCGGATCGAAGCTCTCCAGATTGCCTCCCCCACCGCAGCACTCGGAGATCGTTCCGTTGGCGCCCATCTCGACGAGCCTCACGCCCGGCACACGGCGCAGAACCCGTCGAGGTGCGTCGAAGACGCCACTCTTGCGTCCCAGATCACACGGATCGTGGTAGGTCACCGCCAGGTTCACTTCGCCAAGCTGCAGGGCGCCGCCCACGATCAGCTCGTCCAGCACCTCCGATGCGCGGCCTACCTCCACACCGATCTCTCTCTCCAGCACTTCGGGGTAGACGAACCTCCACATATGGTAGCAGGACGGACAAGCGAACACGACGCGTGATGCGCCGGTTTCCGCGACCTGACGGACGTTGTGCTGGATGAGGTCCTCGGCCTCGGCCAGTTGACCCATTGAGAGAAGCGGGTATCCACAGCACCACTCCTGGCCGCCGAGAGTCGTGAAATCCGTGCCACTGGCCTCCAGGATGGAGGCCAGCGCCTGGGGCACGCGGTAGCTGCGGGGGAAGAAACCCGCCACACAGCCAACGAAGTAGACGACGTCGGCGCCAGGCCTGTTGTCCAAACCCATAGGGACGCGCTCGAGATTCTGGCTCCAGATCAGGCGGGTGCTATTGTCATCGCCACTGATGTTGTGGTCCGTCTGGATCGTCTGGCCGAGAGTGTCGAGACGTTGGATGCCCGTACAAAGCCGGTCGTCGATCACCGCCTCCGGCCGTCGCAGCAGATAGTCGGCGAGATGTTCCCGGAGACGGTTGCAGTCGCTCTCCCGGTAGCCCAATTCGCCCGCCAGCTTCTTGAGCCCGATCATCATTTCAGCAACGTCAATCTCATTGGGGCAGTGGACTCCGCACATATCGCAGCCCACGCATAGCCAGATGTCCCGGCTTGTCAGCACCCGCTCGCCCTGCCCCGTCTGGATCAGGCGCACAATGCGATCCGGTCCATAGTCCATCGCCCGCGCCACTGGGCACCCAGCCGTGCACTTGTGGCAGTGGTAGCACAGGTCGATTGTCTGCCGCCACAGGCCGTTGACTCCGTCTGCCATAGCCTCACCCATCGCCGGAACACCATCGGTAGTGCGCGTGGAGCCGCTCACCTTGTGGTTGTACTCAGTGCCGAGCGCGGCCACTACCGCGCAAGAGGGCACTAAGATGAAACGAGGGGCCCCGAACCAGTCGGCGGCGCCCCAAGACCTCGCTGGGGCCGCTAGAACTCCGCCGGAGGGTGCACGAGCTCAAGCCTCATAACCACCATGTCCAGCAACTCGCCGCTCGCTGTGATGAAGTAGTCATCGAGCGTGACCTGTTGCTGGAAGCCCAGGTCGCTGAGAGCCTTGATCACCCGAGACTGCGTCGTTACGACCTCGACGTAGAGCTGCTGAAGGCCGACCCGGCGAGCGACGTCGACCAGGCCGCTAAGCATCAGTGTGCCAATGCCCCGGCGACGGTAGGCACGGTCCAGGAAAATGCGCACCCAGGCCAGGTGCCGGTGATAGCGCTCGCGGAAGTGAAGGGTCGCATCTCCGACTATCCGGTCGTCCACGACCGCGACGAGGGGGAAGACCCTGCTCAGGTTCAGGTTGTCTACCCAACTGCCGACAACCGCGGCGTCGGCTGCGTCGTCTCGGACGAACGCGAGGTCATCCTTCGAGGCTCGGGCGACGGGGTTGACACGTCCATCTCTCTCGTCGGTTGCC
>JAUVSX010000022.1 GCA_030596915.1 Chloroflexota bacterium
TCAATCGGTTCGGCTCACTGCCCCATCTGACACACGGCGCAGCGAGGTGAACTTCCGGCTCAGCTTGTCCCGAACTCGGCCTCGACCGCCTGCGCGATTTCCTCGTTCTCAGCGGCCTTATCCGCAGCCTCTTCGGTCTCCTTGCTCAGGTCGGTCACGTGCATGTCGGCATCGAACGTCCTCAGGTATGCGACCGCCCGCTCCGCGTCCTCATCCTTCACCAGAATCAGCACAGCGGATTTCTTGCGCGTGAGGCCCTTCGACACACCTTTCAAGAACTTGTCGTCGATACCGTGGTCACTTACAGCGCCGTAGACCGCGCCGATGCCCAGTCCCCACAGGAGACCGCCAATCGGCCCGCCGAGCAGGAGCCCAGCCAGCAGGCCCCAGAACGCACCCCGCTTGGCTCCCTTGCCCGCCGTCACCTCTTTGGTCTGCTTGATCTTGACCTGGCCGTTCGCGGCCCTATGCAGGATGACGGCATCCTCCAGCTTGACATCGGCCTCTTTGGCCTTTGCCAGGATGTTCTTCAGGACCCCCTTCGCGATCTCCGGGTCCTCCTCGACGACGGAGCCGGCCGGGAAGCCAACAACTGCGCCGGAAGGCGTCGCCACCGGATCCCTCATCGCCTCCGCGACAACTTCCCCTTCTTCATCGAATATGAGGGCGATCAAAACACTCATGTAACACCTCCAACTGAGTTTGTACGCTGCCAGGTTGGGTGCATCGCTTTTCCCTGGCCTACGTCACACCTTGATACAGCCTGCCGGGGAACGCATTCCCCCCCCTGCATCTACCGCGCTCGACCCGCGCCGCGCGAACGGGCTACCTCGTACTACCTCTAGCCTCGAACCTCTCACGCCACCCCTCGAGATTCGAGGCCTGGTAGACGATGCCGACTGCCGTCAGTACCAGCCACAGCATAAGCGTGATCCAATTCCCCTCGGAGAGGATGATCGTCCGATCCAGACGGTCCACGCCTGGCAGGATGAGATGCGCCCCGTCCAGAGCGGCGGCCGCGCCAGCCAAAGACGACGCGATGATGATGAGCTGGTCGAAGATCGCCAGCGCCAGAGGTATGCCAATGATCGCGCCGATGAACGCACCGAGCAACATCAGGAGCTCGTTGACGCCCAGCGCGCCCGCGATGGCGAAGCCCACCGCCGCGCCGGTCCCGATCCCGACGAGGACGCGCCGGATGGGCTCGAAGAAGTAGGCGAGCAACCCGAACCCCACGCCGCCGGCGATAGCCAGGACGAGCGACAGCCATCCAGCCGTGGCCGGCATCAGGCCTCCCAGTGCCACGCCCAGCCAGTAGCCGACCCCAACACCGAGCAAGCCGTAGTATAGCGGCAGGATAGCGTAGAAGAGCAGCAGGCCGAACGCCATCACGCCGATGCCTGCCCCGATGATTACCAGTCCTTCAACAATGTTCATAGCTCCCGTCCTGTTCTGTCGTCACTGTGCGGATTCGTACGATGCGGACCCACCGAAGACAGCGGCATTCTAGCATAGCTTGTGGGGCGCGTCAATGTGCGGCGGGGGGGGCAGAATCAACGCAGAGGCGCAGAGGATCAATCCGCAGATTTCGCAGATTGGGACATCGGCAACCTGGCGCGGTACCGAGACGGTCACCGCTCGGCCCTGTAGCCACGGATTCCATTCCGCGCGCGACCGACGAGGACGCCCGGCCCTGTAGCCGCGGATTCCATTCCGCGCGCGACCGACAAGGACGCCCGTCGCCTATCTGCACCGCAATCCAATCTCACGCCAAGTCGCAAAGCCGCAAGGATTCTATCCGCAGATTTCACAGATTGGTACCCTCCAGAATCTGCGTAGTGCCACCAGCACCGCCCTGAAAGAGGCGGTGCTGGCGCCCTGAGCGGACGACACCCTCGCGGTGTCCACTCCAGACCAAAGAGGGCAGACCCGGGAATGCTCCGGCTCTGCCCTGGTCCTTGACCAACGTCTGCGTGCGTACTACGGCGCGGTGATTGTGAAGCTCTCAGACTCGCCGTTGTTCATCGCGCGCGTCAGTTGGACGGCTGGCCCGGCTGTCACATTGCTGATCGTCACCTCGGCAACCAGTGGCACCGTCGCGCCAGCGCTATGGACGTATACGCTGATGGTATTCGCGCCGCTGTGCAACGTGATCGGGAAGGACACGTGCCGTCCCTCGGTCACGTGGCTGTGAACCACGCGCACGCCGTTGACATCGACGCTTAGCTGATCGCCATCCACCAACTGCGGATCGCGCAGCGTCAGCATCACGTTTCGGCTGTTGACGGTCACACCTTGCAGCGCGCTGCCCGCGTCCTTGTCGGGCTCCACCGGCATAAACTGCTCGACCCACACTTGGTCGTTGGCTGCCCACAGCACCCAATGGTCCGACTCGTTGTATACGGGCCAACTCCCCTGCTGCGGGTTCTCCATCACGCTACCGAAGATCTCGACCCGGTTGGCATTCTCGGTCGTATAGTTGAGGTGGTAGCGAATGCCGTCCTTCGCCTGAGCCTCAGTCGGCACCGTGGCGAAGAAGTAGACGATTATCGGTGCCTGCCGGGGCGCCTCGGTGGCATTCACCCGCTCGCCCTGACTAACCTGCTGCGCGACCACCGTTGCCGTGGCCCTCGCTGCGACGATTGTCGCGTTGACCGCGTTGATCTGGTCTGGCGACAGCGTTGGGTACCCTGCCTGTACCGCCGCCTGTTCGACTGCAGCCAGGTCCTGCGGTGGCAGCGCCTCGATGGTCGCCGACAGGCCGGCCAGCTCGGAGGCCGACAGACCCTCCACCGTCGCGACAACCTGTTCCGGTGTCATATCGCACGCGGACAGCAGCGCACTGGCCAGCAAGACCAATGTGGCGACCGCTCCGATTGTAACCCTTCTTCTGTTCATTGCTCGTAGCCCTCCATCCTCTCGCGCGCGCCGGGATCCGCCATAAGCGGCCGGCCTGTGCTTGGGCTTGCCAATCGCCCACTTGCGGGCGATTGGCAAGCCACTCCGGGATCCGTTTGCCGGATCCTGATCAGTTCATCTGCGACGCAACGATCTGGACGTAGCGAAGCACCTCGGTGCCTCCACTGTTCTTGATCACAAGCTCGCCGCCGCCTATCTGGAAGGTTGCCGCTGACCCCAGCGCCGCCACGTAGGCCTGCTCCTGCTGGTCGATTTCATCGCCGCAGAGCATCCCCGTCCCGCTCAGCGGGCCGATCGACAGGCTGCTACCGCTAACGGTGTAGCTGCCACTGTAGTTGTTGCAGCCGCCGTTCGCGCTCAGACCGCCGTCCGCGCCGAAGTAGGCGGTCACGTTCACACCGCCTACGGGGGCCTGCCCGTTCAGTGCCGTGAGCTGCCAGCTCGTGTTCGCTAGCGGGTTCTCCGGCGCGGCATCGCTCACCGTGACCGATTTTTCGGCGGAGGCCATCTCGTTGATCGCGTTGCGCGCCTCGAGCCGGTAGCCCTTCGTGCCGGACGAGTTCAGGCAGTCCTGCGTGTTGCCACCCAGCGGGGCGTTGTCGAGGATGATGGCGCCATCCCTGAGCAGCTTCACGTTGGTCGTGCCCCCGCCCGTATCCCAGGTGATCTGAACGCACTGGTTAACCTCGATCGCGTTCGGTACGACATTGAAGGAGTTGATTATCGGCTTGGGCTCAGCCGGTACCGGTGTACTCGTCGGCGTGGGTTGCACCGGCACCTCCACCACCTGCAGCCGCCGTTCCATATCGCTGCTGCCGCCCGGGCCCGTTGCGAGAATGCGGTACGTGTAGTTGCGCACGCCTCCCGGGCAGTCCTGCAACGATCCGCTGATGGGCGCCGGATCGCGCAGTGTATTGCTGCCGCGACTTATCGTCACTCGGTCCACCGTGCCCTGTACCTCCCACTGCACGTTGACGCAGTCACCGTAGTAGATCTGGTTGGGCGGATCGAGCGTGAACCGCTGGATGATGGGCGCCCCGATCGACTGCTCCACGTAGACCGTGACCTGCCGCAGCTCGACCCGATCGTCCCGGTGGATGACGCGGATCTCATAGGTAGTCGAGTTCGACGGGCAGATTTGGCGGGTGCCAGTGCCGACCACCGGATACATGTTCCAGGGCTCTCCCAACGGATAGACGTACACTGCCTTGACGTCCGATGTGCTCCAGCGCAGCGTCGTGCATTCACCCTGCCTGATGTGGGTCCGGTCGACCGTGAAGCTCACGTGCGGCGATGGCGTCGACGTCGGTACCGGCACGGGTGTAGCCCCGGACACGGCCGATATAAACACCCACAGACGAGCGCCGAAGGGCACGCCGTCGCCGTTGGTCATTTGCCACAAGCCCTGGTAGACGCCCGGATTGACCGGGGCGACCAGGTTCACGTACGCATCATACTCTTGGCCCGCCGACACCTGCGCCGCGACTGCCGTCGGCACGCCTCCCATGCGGGCCGCGGGCGTATTGCCACCCACGTATACCACCTTGTACGAGCTATCCCACGTGCACGTGCCCGTGTTCTTCACGCGCCACCCCTTCTGGAAGGGCTGGCCCACACCGACCGGCGGCGCGACCGTCATGCCGTGGTCATCGTAGGTCAGATCAGCCACGTGGGCTACGCCGTTGATACAGCCTGGGGGCGTGACATCAGGTGGAGGCGGCCATTCTGTACCGGGAGGCGGCAGATCCGGAATGTCCTCTTCTTCCAGGTCGAAGTACTCGGTGACGAGATCGACGAGGCTTCCGTCGCCTCGCATCTCGATCAGCACTCGATTGATCCTGGTCCGCAACTCGTCGGCCCCGTCGGGGACGACGAGGGCTATCAGTTGCTGGTTGAAGCCCTCAGCGATGACCGTGAAGTTGCCCACCTGCTCGAACTTGTCAGCAACCTCGTAGTCCAGCAGTAGGAGATCGATGTTCCCCTGGCCAAGGTCCGTCACCGCGTGGTCGGCCTGCTGGTAGATGAACAGATTGTCCTCGTCCATCAACCCCTCGTCGATGAGCGTTGACTGGATCCACTGCTCGTGAACGGTGCCACTCTGTACGCCCACGCGGTAGCCGCCCAGGGCCCTGGCCTCGGCAATGGTCTGCACGCCCCCTTCCGCAGCCAGCACGGCGTCATTGCTGACGAAGTAGACGTCGCTGAAGTCGACAAAGGCGTCCCGCTCCGGCGTATAGGAGATAGCCGCGATGGCGGTGTCGCTCTGCCCAATCTGAAGGGCGCCGCCCAGACCATCGAACGCGAAGTCGTGGATGTCGACGTGCAGCCCCAGCCGCCGGCCGATCTCATGGATCAGGGCGATATCGAATCCGTCCAACTTCTGGTCGCGGTTGTAGAACGCGAACGGCGGGTAGTCGGCCGACGTGCCGACGACCAGCGTTCCGGATTTCTGCACGCGGTCCCAGACCGTCTCCGTCTCCTCCGCCGTCGGCGGCTCGGGGGTGGGCGTGGGCTCCTCCTTGCCAGAGCAGCCCGAACAGCCCGTCGAAGCCATCGCAGTCAGCGATGCGATCAGTACGAGCAATACCAATGTGATGTAGCGTCTCTTTGACACGTCCTGCCTCCTGTTCGGTCTACGACGTAGGAACCACCCGTCCTCGTGATTCTGTGGCCAGATGGTGGCCAGCCCCCAACCGCACCCTACTCCTCCGAGGGTCGGGCCCAACGGCCCCATACCTCACTGGCCTGACTGTCCGGGCCCTGGCGCGTTGCCCGAATGCTGGCCGATACACAGCACGCTGCCGGAATTGTGAAACAGGCACCGTGCAACAACCGTGCATCTGGCAGTACGCTCATAGTACCATATCCTGCGCCGCAGAGCAACGCAGAAAAGACGTATTCGTCTCTGCCGAAATGCGCAACTTGCCTACGTATTTGTGCGTAGGGCAGAGCACCTTCCCGGAAGCTCCGAGCCCTCGGAAGGCCGCTTCCGGGAAGGTACGCCACGTCGGCGGAGACCTGACACGTTCTGGTCGCGCCGATCAATTCGCCGAAAACCTGACAGGTTTCTGGGTCTTCGATCATCAGCGCACGCCTGCCCTGGCGGGCAGGTTCTCGAAAACCTGTCAGGTTTACACTGCATTGCCGTGGCGAAGCGCTCCGGCAGGGACCGCCCCCGGGCTTGTTGTGATCACTATGTATGACATGGTGGCTAATTGGGGCGAAAACAAGGTGTCAGGTTTCTACCACGTCCGCGGAGACCTGACAGCTTTTGGTCGCGCCGATCTATTCGATGGGCCGCCTGTGCGCGAGAATACCCACGCTGCGAAGCGAATCATCGGAAATCTGTCAGGTCTTACCCTCGTCCGCGTCAGCCAGCGATCTGGCGTAGCGGACGCCGAGCACAGTGATGAGCAGCACGCTCACAACGAGCAGGAGGGCGATAATGAGGAAGTAGGCTGGCAACCAGGCCTCCGGGATCAGGAAGCCCAAGAGTGTGGCGGCGATGATTCCCACGCCGACCACGAACAGCCGCCGTCCGGCCCAGGCGTTCGCCGGATACCAAATGCCCGGGTTATCGAGCGTGAGCTGGATACGAAAGCCGTACCACTGGTTTGGCTTGACCTTGCCGCGCACCAGCGGGATCGATAGGCCAGTGAGCAGCAGGCCCGTCAGGATACAGACGATGACGATAGCCAGCATGTTCGCCTCAGAAGGATCCATGTTGACGGCTGGACGCGGAGATCAGTGTTTGGGTTCGTCCCAACGGCTCTTGCCATTGGGGTCGGCCGTCAGCCGTTGGCTTCGGCCTTTCCCCAGGCGTCGTCGTCGTGATGTCGCTCAAAGGACTGGCAGTCCACCGCCGTGCCAACGACCGGTTGGATGGGCTATCTTCCGATAGCGTCTTGCCCGCGGGCGCCGCCTTCGCAGGACTGCCAGTCCGATCTATCGCTGATTCGCTGACTCGCTGATTCGCTCCTTCGCCGTCAGCTCCCATCCCAGGTACAGCGGCGCCACGTGCAGCGAGCCCAGCCAGACCGCCAGCAGCGTGATCACCAGCTTGGCCGTGCGCGCCAGTTGGGGCAGCTCGGCCTGCGTCCGATTGGCTGCGGCGCGCATCTCCCCCACCATCACGACGTATTCATCCAGGATAGGCGCGAAACCCTGCAGGTCGTCATTGAGCGTCGTCATGTCCGAGGATAGCGCTAGAGCGTCCTGGGCGAGGGGCTCCAGCGACTCGGCGATTCGCTCCAGATCGCTCTCCAACTGCCGCACGTCTCCGGAGAGGCTGCTAAGTGAGGTCGCCATCTGAGCGGTCGGCGTCGATACGGCCGAGAGCTGATCGCCCACGTTGATGTCCAGCAGGCCGAATGAAAGGGTGTTGAGGAGGCTGATGGCCGTGTCGACATTCTCCACCGCCTTGGCCACATCGGCCATAACCGACTGCACCGCGTCGATCACCTCGGGCACGTCCTCTCCAGCCATCTGAGAGAGCCGGTCCACCGATTCCCCCGTTGCCGCGATCGTCTCGCTCACATTCGTGGCAGCTTCTGACAGCGTGGCGACCAGCTCATTGAGGCTGGATAGCGTCGCCTGCGTTTGAAGAAGCGTGTTCTCGATGGTGTCCAAAGTACCTGACGCCCGCGCGAGAGCCAGATCGAGGCTCGCACTCGCCTGATCCACGGCACGGCGACCGATAACAACCCCTGCTACGGTCAGTGCGATGCCGCCGAGGGCAATCACCAGCATGAGAATGCCAATGGCGCGCTTCACGTTTGTTTCCCGTTTGTCCTCCATCCTGCCCTCCCCGATTGTGCGCTAAGCGTGTGCTCTGAGCTACCCAGTGGAGTATATGCGCTTCGCCTTGCAGGACAACGCCGCCGCATTCACTCAGCCAGAATGTCACCAGAGTGGCATTGTGCGCTCATCTGAAATTGTCACCGGAGGGAACATGTGCACAGGCGAGAGAATGACCGTAGACGAACGACGCAAGTACGTGAGAATGGTGAAGCAGGGATATGCCAAGGCCGGCCGCAGATCACGTTCGCGCCGTAGCGAGATAGCGCAACCCCCTTCGGCGCTCGCCGTGCCTCTCTGGTGCGACTTAAGACTCCCTTAAGGTTGTCCCCCGCTCCATGTAAGGACTTCTCGCCCTATTCTGTGCTACCCTGATGCCGCAATCAGGCCCACCCACCGCGGGGGGTCATTGAATGGGCGATCTGTGTGGCTAACGTCACGGGTCACGTCCGCGCAGACATGCACGCAGGAGAGGCCCGAACAATGCAAACATCAGGAGGCAACGTATGAAGAGACGACTCGCAATGGTCATAGGGGGGGCTCTATTGTCGCTTATGGTGCTCTCGGGCTGCGCCATCCCAAGCCTGTCGCTATCGTCCCTCTTCCCGGAGGCGGCGCCAGCGGAAGCAGTGGCGCTCGAGGAAGTGGTGCACGAGGCAGCCGAACTCAAGGTGGAGACATCAGAAGCCCCGGCGGTCGGTGACTTGGTCGCACTGGAGGACGCACTGGAGCAGATTTACCGTGAGGTCAGCCCTTCAGTCGTCAACATCCAGGTTGTTGTGGAGCGGGCGCCCATGATACAGGGCCTCCCGCAGGGCCCCGACAGCCCCGAGATGCCTGAGCTTCCCGAAGGACTCCCCGAACTCCCCTTCGAGTTCGAGATGCCGCAGGATCCGCAACCGGGGGTAGGCTTGGGTTCGGGCTTCGTGTGGGACAAGGACGGGCACATCGTGACGAATAACCACGTGGTCGCCGATGCGATCAAGATCACGGTCACCTTCCCCGATGGCGCGCAGTACCGGGGCGAGGTCGTGGGCACGGATCCGCACAGCGACTTGGCGGTCATCAAGATCGATGCGCCCGCCGACGAACTGCACCCGATCACGGTTGCAGACTCGACGAGGGTCAACGTCGGGCAACTGGCCGTCGCTATCGGCAACCCGTTCGGCCTGGACGGCACGATGACGGTTGGTTTCGTCAGCGCGTTGGGTCGTTCCCTGCCAGTCGCGGCTCGGACCATGGCGGCATCGTACAGCATCCCCGACATCATCCAGACGGACGCGCCGATCAACCCGGGGAACTCTGGTGGCGTGCTCGTCGACAGCGCCGGACGGCTCATCGGCGTACCGACGGCGATTGAATCGCCCGTGCGAGCCAACGCAGGCATCGGCTTCGCGGTGCCGTCGGCCATCGTCGCCAACGTCGTGCCGGACCTGATCAGCACGGGCGCTCACGAGCATCCGTGGCTGGGCTTCAGTGGCACAACGATCAACCTGGAGCTGGCGGAAGCGATGGGCGTGGACCCCGAACAGCGCGGCGTGCTGGTAATCGATGTTACCGATGGCAGCCCTGTCGATGAGGCGGGCTTGCGCGGCAGCGACAAGACGATTGAGATCGAGGGCCAGGAAGCGCTGATCGGCGGCGACGTGATCGTGGCAATAGACGGTGAAGAGGTGCGGGAGTTCGACGATCTCATCATCTACCTGAGCCGCAGCACGAGCGTCGGGCAGACAGTGACCCTGACAATCCTGCGCGACGGCGAGGAAGAGTCCGTCGAGGTCACGCTGAGAGCACGTCCAAGCGAGGCAGTGGCAGAGGAGCAATCCGAGCCGGAGATGGCTGGCGGTGTATGGCTGGGCATCGTGGGCGCAGACGTGACACCCGAAATCGCTGAGGCGATGGGTGAGGACGCGGACACGGAGGGTGTACTGGTCGCTCAGATCGCCAGCGGCAGCCCGGCAGACGAGGCTGGACTGCGGGGGAGCTACAAGATAGTCGAGATCGATGGCCAGCCGGTGCAGATCGGCGGCGACATCATCGTCGCTCTCGATGGCGAGCAGGTCTCCGGGATGGGCCATCTGAAGGCGCTCATCGACGAGACAGAGCCGGGACAGGACGTGACGCTTACACTCCTGCGCGATGGCGAGGAGATCGAGTTGGTCGTGACGCTGGGCGAGCGCCCAGCTCAGGCGCCCCAGTAGTAGCCCGACGTGGTTGAGGGCGTCGCGGGGATCGTTGCCGAGGCTTTGATACTGGGCAGCCGGTAGGGGAGACAGACCGAGCCGACTGCAGGGAATGTTGGAGGAAGATCGATGAAAAAACTGTTAGTAGGACTGGTAGCGGCTCTGGCGATCGCTTCGGCGGCGGTCCCCGGTGTACAGGCCGCGATGGATGGAAGCAGGGGAGAGAACGAGGCGCCGTTTGAGGGCACGTTCACCGGATACGTGTATGGGAACCGGGGGAGCCGGGCTCCGCTCACGCTCGTACTGACGCAGGACGGCGATGAGATCGAAGGCACGGCGCGCCTGGGCAAGGGACTGTACGTGGACGCGGGCTGGTGCGGCAAGGGATACATCCCGGCCGTGGAGGAAGCGGGTCAGGTCGAGATCGCGCGCAATGACCCGAGGCGGTTTCAGATGAGGCCGTCGTTTGACGTGAGCGGGTTGAAGGTGACCGTCGATCTCGAGGGCACCCTGTCCGCCGACGGCAACACGATAACGGCGGAGGCCGAGCTGGACCTGCCCTGGATCTGTGGTCGCGATCCGGAGCTAACCGCGGAATTGTACAGAGTGCCGCCGGTTCAGACACAGACCAGCTCGTGGCGGACATTCCGGAACTGACGTTGGGCCACACGCGGCCTGCCGATACTGCCATCTGGCACGGTGGCCTGCGGTGCGGTCTCCACAGCCTGAATAGCGCGTTGACGGCGAATTTGGGCGTGAATGCGGCGCAGAGCGGGCCTCGTCGGGAGGCGGGCTTGCGCCCGAGGAGAAAGGCGAGAGGCGAGAAGGTTGGTCGGAGGCGCCAGAAAGCAGCTTGCAGATCGGGGAACACCGCCTGCAGGCTGCTTTCACAAGGCGTCGCCGAAGGTGAATGGGGAACTTGGACGACCGGTCAGGCGTCAGTTGATTGAGAGGGAGGCAGACAAGATGAGTACCCCGATCGACAAGTACGGGCAGCCGGAGTGGGATGCAGAGGAGAAGATCCATAACAGCGCAGTCGCGAGGGACGATCTGGTCACCCTCTACCTGAGGGATGTGGCCCGCGTGGAGTTGCTCACGGCGGAAGAAGAGGTGAGCCTGGCCAAGCGGATGGAGGCTGGCAAGCTGGCCCAGGAGATGCTGGATCAGGACGAGATTGCTGATCCTGACGCGTTGGCGGAAGCCAGGGCGATGGTTGAGGATGGATTGGCAGCGCGCGAGCGTATGATACGCCAGAATGCCCGCCTGGTGGTCAGCATCGCCATGAAGTATGCCGGACGGGGCGTGCCTTTCATCGATCTGGCGCAGGAGGGCCACATCGGCCTGATCCGCGCCATCGACAAGTTCGACTACCACAGAGGAAACAAGCTCTCAACCTATGCAACCTACTGGATCCGGCAGGGTGTGACGCGCGCCGTCGCCGAGAAAAGCCGTACCATCCGTATACCGGTCCACAAAGGGAGCGAGATCAACAAGCTGATACGTGCCTCGCAGGAGCTGGCCCAGGAGCTCGAGCGCGATCCGAGTCCTGAGGAGCTGGCGGCCAGGGTCGGACTCACCACTCGTGAGGTGACGGAGATGCTGAGGATCTCCCAACCTGTGATGTCGCTTCAGATGTCTGTGGGCGATGAGGAGGATGCGGAGCTGGGCGACATCTTGGAGGACCAGGACGTCGCGGCCCCGCACAAGGAGGTGGAGGATGCCACGCTGCGGGAGTTGCTGACCGGCATCCTGCACACCCTTCCTCCGAGCGAGACGCGCGTGCTGCAGATGCGCTATGGTCTGATAGACGGAAAGACGTACACACTGGACCAACTAGGCAGCAGGATGGGGGTTAGCGGCGAGCGTGTACGCCAGATAGAGACGCGGGCGCTCAGCCGGCTGCGGCATCCTTCGCACACGCGCAAGCTGAGGGACTTCGTCGAGGCGTATTGAGCGCGGAACGATAGCTTCCCATAGCTTCCCGGAGGCTCCAAGCCTTCGGCGGAAGGCCGCTTCCGGGAAGCTCTAATCGGCGGAGGTACATCATGTTCCTGTCGTTTCTGTGGGGGACGAGTTCGGAAGAGGAGATAGACCTCGGAGGTAATTGGCCCCGCGAGCTGCCCTTGCTGCCCCTCGAAAGCGCTGTGCCGTTTCCGCACACGAAGATGTCCCTGTCGGTCGATCAGCCGCGTGGCGTGCGCCTGGTCCGCGATGCTCTCGACGGCGACCGCGTGCTGGCTCTGGCAGCAATGCTGGACCCCGAGGCCTGCGATGCTGGGCCAGAGGGCATCTATCCGGTCGGCGCAGTGGCGCACATCGCGCACGTACTCCGAGCGGAGGATGACGCGTACCTCCTCGTCGTGCGCCCCCTGGAGCGCATCAGCGTCGTCGAGTGGGTGGCCGAAGCACCCTACCTGAAGGCGCGTGTCGAGCTTCTGAAGCCAAGTTCACAGAGCCCATCCGAGGTTGAGGCGCTGCGACGCGAGCTGGTGTCCGCAGCGGGCCGGATGGAGAACTTCCTGCCGGACGCCGCGATCGGCCTGGCGGACGAACTCGAAGAATCCGCCGACCCAGGCGAGGTCCTGTACACGCTCGCATCCAGCATCCGGGCAGACGTGGCGCAATCACAGGAGATCCTGGCGAGCCGGGACCTGGCTACCCAGATGCGCCTGCTGCTCGGCATCATAGACCGTGAGCTGACAGTGCTCGAGCTGGACCGGACCGTCCGCGATGAAGCGCTGTCGGCAATGGAGACGGCGCACCGCGAGCAGTACCTGCGCCAGCAACTCAAGGCCATCCAGAGAGAGCTGGGCGAGGACGAAGGCGGATCGGAGGCGGATGCCTACTGGTCCGAGATCGAACAGGCGCATCTTCCCGAGGAAGCCAGGAACGTGGCGGAACGGGAAATCGCACGGTTGGAGCGCCTGCAGCCCCAGTCGGCCGAGGCGGGCGTGATCAGGACCTACCTGGACTGGATGACGGGCCTGCCGTGGCAGAATCTCTCGGAGGGGAACCTCGACCTCCAGCGGGCGGCCGACGTGCTCGACGAAGATCACTGCGGGCTAGAGCAGCTCAAGGACCGGATCCTTGAGTTTCTGGCAGTGCGGAAGCTGCGCATCGACCGGGGTGTGCAGGATGTAGAGGATCAGTCCGCTACGATCCTTTGCTTCGTCGGCCCGCCCGGGGTGGGCAAGACCAGCCTGGGACGTTCCACCGCTCGGGCGCTCGGGCGGGAGTTCACCCGAATGAGCCTTGGCGGCCTGGGCGACGAAGCGGAGGTCCGCGGTCACCGCCGCACCTACGTCGGTGCAATGCCGGGTCGCGTGATCCAGGCGCTCAGGCGTGTGGGCACTCGTGACCCCCTCTTTATGCTGGACGAGATCGACAAGATTGGCGCAGACTGGCGGGGCGATCCTACCAGCGCGCTGCTCGAGGTGCTGGATCCCGTGCAGAACAGCACTTTCCGCGACCATTACCTGAACGTCGATTTCGACCTGAGCCAGGTCTTCTTCATCTGTACCGCCAATACAGCGAGCACGGTCCCGCCAGCGCTGCTGGATCGGATGGAAGTGATCGAGATCGAGGGCTATGCGGACTTCGACAAGATAGACATCGCTCGGGCTCACCTGGTGCCGCGCCAGATAGCGGCGCATGGCCTACAGCCAGACGAAGTAGCTTTCACGGATGATGGGCTGAGGACCATCATCCGCGAGTACACCCACGAGGCGGGCGTGCGCAACCTCGAGCGGGAGATCGCTCGAGCGCTGCGGAAGGTCGCTGCCCAGGTTGCAGCGAATGGCCGGGGGCCGAGCGTCGTGATTTCAGGTAGCCAGGTGCGCGAGTTCCTCGGAAAACCTCGCTTCCGCGATGACGGGCACCTGCACACCGGTCTGCCGGGTGTGGCCACAGGCCTGGCCTGGACGCCCTCCGGCGGCGATGTGCTATCTGTGGAGGCGCGGGCGATGCCGGATACGGGCTATCTGATCCTGACCGGGCAGCTCGGACTTGCGATGAAGGAATCGGCCCACATCGCCTTCAGCTATGTGCAGGGGGAAGCGGAGCGCCTGGGCCTTCCGAGAAACGCGTTGAGCGACCGGACGGTCCACTTCCACGTGCCCACAGGCAGCGTTCCGAAGGACGGACCGTCGGCCGGCGTGGCGCTCGTCACGGCGCTGGTGTCGGCGCTGGCGGACCTGCCCGTGCGCGATGGCGTCGCGATGACCGGGGAGATAACGCTCCGGGGCCAGGTGCTTCCCGTCGGCGGCATCAAGCAGAAGGTTCTGGCTGCCCACCGGCACGGGGTACGGACGGTGATCTTGCCCA
>JAUVSX010000408.1 GCA_030596915.1 Chloroflexota bacterium
AAGGGGCACATCGTTCGGATCCTCACCGATCAAGGTGTCACCGGGGAGTACGCAGGCGGAGGCGCCGCCGACTATGCGACGCTGCCCAGGTTCGCTCCCTACTTGATCGGCAAGAGCGCGCTCGAGCGGGAGCGCATCTACACCGACGTCCGGCGAGCGCTACGGCAGGTGGCACGGATTGGCCTCGCACCCATCGACACCGCGCTATGGGACCTGGCCGGCAGGCTGTACGATGCGCCCGTGTCCAAGCTGCTCGGCGGTTACAAGGAGCGCGTGCCGTGCTACGCAAGCACGTACCACGGAGACCACGTTGCAGATGGGCTTTCGAGCCCGGGGGCATACGCCGACTTCGCGGTGGAGTGCCAGGAGATGGGGTATCCGGCTTTCAAGATTCACGGCTGGGGGCGGGCGCCGATCGCGCAGGAGGTGGCTACAGTCCTCGCAGTGCGCGAGGCCGTCGGAGACGGGGTCGACCTGATGCTAGACCCAGCCTGCGAGTACGTCACGTTCGGCGACGCGCTGAAGGTTGGATGGGCATGCGACGAGGCACGGTACTTCTGGTACGAGGACCCCTACCACGATGGCGGCATCTCCCAGTTCGCGCACCGCAAGCTCCGGCAGCTCATCAAGACCCCGTTGCTCCTGACCGAGCACGTTCGCTCCCTGGAGCCCCACCTTGACTTCGTGTTGGCCGATGCGACCGACTACGTCCGGGGCGACGTCGGATACGACGGCATCACGGGAGTGATGAAGCTCGCCCATGCCTGCGAAGCCCTGGGGATCGACATAGAGATGCACGGCCCGGGCCCGGCGCAACGGCAGTGCATGGCTGCCATCCGCAACACCAACTACTACGAGATGGGCCTCGTTCATCCCCGGACAGGCGCAAGCCACGCGGGCGGCCTGTACAGAGGGGACTATCGAGACACGCTCGACGCTATCGACGACGCGGGGAACGTACCCGTACCCCAGGGCCCGGGGATGGGCGTTGAGATCGACTGGGACTGGGTCGCGCAACGCCGCACCGGACTCGTGGTGTACGAGTGACACGTGAGGAGGAGTGTAGGCGCGTGTGCAGCTCAGGCGCCGCACACGCGAGCGAGGAGGAACAGATGAGTCTGCTGTTTTCGCCACTATCGGTCAGCGATGTTCAGTTCCGGAACCGCATCGTGATGCCGCCGATGGTTCGCGGTATCCCATCGATGGACGCCGCCGTCGTCGGGACGGATGGACGGGTATCGCAACCGGTGCTTGAGCACTACCGCCGCCGCGCCGCTGCAGGAACTGGGATGATCATCGTCGAGGCCACAGCCGTCGACCCCGAGGGAAGGGCATGGACGCAGGGGCTGAACGCCTGGTCTGACGAGCATCTGCCGGGGCTATCTGCGCTGGCGGACTGCATCAAGGGGGAAGGGGCGGTGGCATGCATCCAGTTGGTCCACGGCGGACCACAGGGGTCGTCCCAGGTCACGGGCCTGCCCACGGTCGGGCCGTCGCCGGTAGCGCCGTCATCGGGCCAGCCTGTGCCACGCGAACTCGCGATCGAGGAAATCCTGGCGATCGAGCAGCGCTTCGAGAACGCGGCTGCCCGCGCTATCGACTCTGGATTCGATGCCGTCGAGGTGCACGGAGCCCACGGGTTTCTGCTCGACTCGTTCCTGTCGGAAGAGCGCAACCAGCGCAGCGACGGATATGGCGGAACACTGACCGGAAGGATGCGCTTCCTCGTCGAGACCTGCACGCGGGTGCGCGGCCGCATCGGCGCGCGCGGCCTCATGGTCTGCCGCATCAGCATCCACAACAAGCGCGCCGAGGGCTTCAGTGCATCAGATCTGACGCAGTTGGTCGAGGAGCTGGATCGCACGGGGCTTGATATGCTGGACGTATCGACCGACGGGGCGTTCAAGGGATACTTCGGTTCGGACATACCGATCGGTCGGTGGGTCAAGGAGATCACGGACATCCCGGTCATCGTAGCAGGGGGCCTCCGCCAGCCTGAGGATGCGGAGCGCCTGCTTGCGGAAGGAGTCGGGGACTTCGCGGCCGTTGGAACAGCGATGTTGCGAGACCCAGACTGGTCGCAGCACGCGCGGGAGGCGCTGCTGGAATAGGCGTCGCGGGGCGCCGGACCGGACGGTGGGGTCTGGCGGCCGCAGTGGGCATAGCTAAAGGGAGGCTTTGGCGGAAATGGGCAACGGATACCACAACAAGATTCTGCGGGTGGATCTGGCGACTGGAGAGATTAGCGTGGATCAGCCGGGCGAGGATTTCTTCCGTACGTACTTCGGCGGCTGGGGACTGATTGCGTATTACCTGCTCAAGGAGGTCGAGCCCGGGTGCGACCCCCTGGGGCCAGAGAACGAGCTCATCTTCGCCGCGGGCGTGGCGACGGGCGTGCCAGTCGGCGGGAGTGGCCGCAACGCGGTGGGGGCCATCTCGCCCCTCACGGGCGGCTTTGGCGAGGCCGATGTCGGTGGGTTCTGGGGAGCGGAGCTGAAGCGCGCCGGGTGGGATGCCATCGTGATCACCGGGCAGGCTGCGGAGCCCGTCTACGTCTGGATCAAGGACGGAGACGTGGAGCTCCGCGATGCCAGCCATCTGTGGGGCCAGCAGACCGCCGACGTCGAGAACGCGCCCAAGGATGAGCTGGGAGACACGCGCGTCCGGGTAGCTCAGTGCGGTCCTGCGGGAGAGAAGCTGGTGCGCTATGCCTGTGTTATCAACGATATTACCCGCGCGGCAGGCCGCACCGGGCTGGGCGCCGTCATGGGCTCGAAGAACCTGAAGGCCGTCGCTGTGCGGGGGTCGGGAAGGGTGCAACTGGCGGACCGGGCCAAGGTGAACGGCGTGGCGCAATGGCTGCGCGACAACTGGGAGGATGAGGCCCTCAGCCTGAACCTGAACGGCACTGGCGGCGGGCTGATAGACCTCCACAAGGATGGGGGCCTGCCGACGCGCAACTTCCAGGAAGGCTCCTTCGAGGGGGCGGAGAAGATCACCGGCGCGACGGTCACGGAGCAGATACTCGTGGATCGGGATAGCTGCTTCGCCTGCCCAATCGCCTGCAAGCGAAAAGTGAAAGTCACAGGGCGCTACGAGGTCGACCCTATCTACGGCGGCCCGGAATACGAGACGCTCGGGGCTCTCGGCTCGTGCTGTGGGATCGACGACCTGGAGGCCGTGGCTTACGGCAACCAGCTCTGCAACGCCTACGGCCTGGACACGATCTCGGCCGGCGTGACGATCGCCTGGGCCATGGAGTGCTTCGAACGGGGCCTTCTCACAGCGGAGGACACCGGCGGAATCGATCTCCGCTTTGGCAACGCCGAAGCGATGGTAGCCCTCCTTGAGGATATCGCGAACCGAAAGGGATTCGGCGACCTTCTGGCTGAGGGTTGCCTGAGGGCAGCCCAGCGGATAGGGCGAGGCACCGACCGGTACTGCATGCAGGTGAAGGGTCAGGAGATCCCGATGCACGCGCCGCGGATCAAGTTCGCGCTCGACTTGGGATATGCCACGTCGCCGACCGGTGCTGATCACGTGCACAACATCCACGACGTCGGCTACGATTCGGAGGGCAAGGGAATCCAGAACATGCGCTCTGTGGGCATCCTCCAGCCCCTGCCCATCGACGACCTGGGTGCCGAGAAGGTGCGTCTGACCAAGTACCATATCGATTGGCAGGTATTCCTCAACTCGGTGGGTCAGTGCATATTCATGCCCTACGATTTCGTGCACATCCGCGACATAGTGCAGGGTGTGACGGGCTGGAATAGCTCGATGATGGAGCTGATGCAGGTGGGGGAACGAGCCCTCGCGATGTCGCGCGTGATCAACT
>JAUVSX010000172.1 GCA_030596915.1 Chloroflexota bacterium
GCCCGATCAGATCGCGCTGGCCGGCTGGATCAGCGACGAGTACCTGGCCCCCCTGCACGAATCGCTCTCCCTCATGCTCCCACCCGGCGTGGTCGGCTATGCGGATGTGCTGATCTCCCTCAACCCCGGGGCCACAGCAGCCGCTGCAAACACCGAGGCGCAGGCCGCGCTGCTGGCGCACCTTCAGCGTCGCGGCCCCCAGCGAGGCGCCCAACTCAGCGCCAGCCTCCGCGGCACGGATTGGCGACCGGCAGCCGAGCAGCTCGCCCGCCGAGGCGTCGTATCTCGCCGGTCCTTCCTCGCCCCGCCACGGGCTCGCCCGAAGCGCATCCATACCGCCCAACTCGTGCCAGACGCTGACGTGGAGGCGGCCCTTCAGGGGCTGCGTAGCGAGGCCTACCGCGCCGTCATCACGTTTCTGCGCGCCGAGGGCGAACCCGTCGACATCAGTTGGGTTTACGCGGAGACGGGCTGTAAACGCTACCACCTGAACAAGCTAGCGGAGCGGGGAGTGATCGCCTTCGGCGCCGAGGAGGTGTGGCGCGATCCGTTGGCCGGCCGCGTCTTCGTGCCCACCGAGCCGCCGCCACTGACCTCTGACCAACAGGTGGTCTGGGACCGGGTGCGCGAGGGACTGGATCCCGGCCTCTCCGAGCCCGGCGCGTTCCTTGTCCACGGCGTCACCGGCTCCGGCAAGACTGAGATCTACCTGCGCGCCGTCGCCGAGGTCCTCGCACACGGTCGGCAGGCGCTCATCCTCATCCCGGAGATTGCCCTGACGCCCCAGACGGTGACACGTTTCGCCGCCCGCTTTCCCGAACGCATCGGGGTGCTGCATAGCGCCCTCACCGAGGGCGAACGCTACGACGCCTGGCGCCGTGCACGCTCGGGATTGCTAGACATCGTCATCGGCCCTCGATCGGCGCTCTTCGCGCCGCTCCCATCCCTGGGTTTGATCGTCCTGGATGAGGAGCACGACAGCAGCTACAAGCAGACCGCGCCACGCCCCCGCTATCACGCCCGCGATGTCGCGCTGCAGCGCGCGAGGCTGACGGGCGCAACCGTTATTCTTGGTTCAGCCACGCCGTGCCTGGAGTCGTTCTACAGCGCCCGGCGCGGCGAACTCACCCTACTCGAGATGCCACGCCGCATCATGGGCCACGTCCGCCGGCTCCACGACCTGCAGGCCCGCTACCACGTACCCCAGGTCCGCTACTCGACTCTGCGCGGCGGCCCCCCCCAGTCCCGCTACCGCTCCCTGCCGCCGGTACAGATCGTCGATCTGCGAGCCGAGTTGCGCGCTGGGAATCGCTCCATCTTCAGCCGCGCCCTCCAGCGCGCGATGGACACAGCCTTGGGACAACGTGAGCAGGTGATCCTGTTCCTCAACCGGCGAGGGACCGCCACGTTCGTGCTCTGCCGCGATTGTGGACACGTCCTGCGCTGTCCCCGTTGCGACATTCCGTTGACGCACCACGGTCGGAGCGCTCAACTCACGTGTCACCACTGCGGTTACCACACGCAAGAGCCCAAGCGGTGCCCCAATTGCGGCAGCGCGCGCATCCGCTACTTCGGCCTGGGCACCGAACAAGTCGAGACCACCGTGCGAGACCGGTGGCCGGACGCTCGAATCATTCGCTGGGACCGCGATACGGCGCGCAGCCAGGAAGCTCATGCCGACATCCTACACCGCTTTGCCGGCGGCCAGGCTGACGTCCTGATCGGCACCCAGATGGTCGCCAAGGGTCTCGACCTTCCGCTCGTGACCGTCGTTGGCGTTGTTTCGGCCGACACCGTGCTCAACCTGCCCGATTTCCGCTCCGCCGAGCGCACGTTCCAGTTGCTGGCTCAGGTCGCGGGACGAGCTGGGCGGGGGCTGCTGAGCGGACAGGTCGTCGTCCAGACCTATCACCCCGATCACTACTCGATTGTCGCGGCCTCCGCGCACGATTACGCCGGCTTCGCTGTCAAGGAACTCGCTTTCCGTCGCGAACTGGGGTACCCACCCTATCGTCGCATGACAAGGCTGGTGTACGAGGACACCAGCCCGTCGCGCGCCCGGAGAGAGGCGACGGCGATGGCACAGAATCTACGCCAGGCGCTGACGAAGTGGAGCCTGCCTTCGACCGACCTCATCGGTCCTGCGCCGTGTTTCTTCGCCCGCGTCCGGGATCGGTACCGCTGGCACGTCCTGCTGCGCCACCCTCGGCCGTCCGAGTTCCTACGCAATGTGCCGATCAGCCCCGGCTGGCGCGTGGACGTGGACCCCTCGAGCGTGCTATAGCGAGGCTCCCTCCCCCACTGCGCCAAGCCTCCGTCCACGGCGGCGCGCCTCTGCCGTATGCGACCAGCCACCGTCCCGGGGGCGTCGCTGATGAGCCGCCTTGGCCAGCGCCTCTGCCACATGCGAGCAGCCACCGTCCCAGGGGCGTCGCTGATGAGCCGCATTGGCCAGCGCCTCTGCCACATGCGAGCAGCCACCGTCCCGGGGGCGTCGCTGATGAGCCGCATTGGCCAGCGCCTCTGCCACATGCGACCAGCCACCGTCCCGGGGGCGTCGCTGATGAGCCGCATTGGCCAGCCAGACGCGGAATGGAATCCGCGGCTACAGGCTTCCCCTGCGTCTTCGCTCCGCCTGCGCCATTGCGCTGTTGTTGGCGCGTGCAAGGGGTCCCCATCTCGCAAGACCCACTCTCATTGCTGCGACACATCGCATGAAGTATAATCCGGGACGGTATGAGCGAACGTGATTCGCAGGCCCATCGTGTCGGTTCGATCCCGACACACCAGACAAGAAGCCGGTTGCTCAGCACCATCCTCATCTGGAGTGGTGCGCTCCTGCTCCTCGTAGCCTGCGTGCCACTGATGCCCTACGTGCGATCGCGTTTGGCTAGCCTCACCACTCTCGCGCCGGCCGCTGCCCATCCGGAGGGAATCTCGCGCCCGGGACAAGTAGTGACCCACGGCTCCGCAGCCGCCACCGACGGCCGCACGAGCGCATCCATCATTGAGCCAGCCCTGGCACAATCGTCTGCCAGCAGCAGGAAGCGCGCCGGACCTGCTTCGGATCCGCGCCCGCTGGTACCGATTCCGCTGGCCTTGCCCACCCGCCTCGTTATTCCAGCGATCTCTGTCGACGCGCCCATCGTGCCCGTTGCCCAGCGCCTGGTGAGGATAGGTGGCGCATCGCTCGCAATGTCCAGGGCCCCCACGTCGTACGCCGCTGGCTGGCACAGAGACTCAGCCCCTCTTGGACTTGCCGGCAATACAGTGCTCAACGGTCACAATGCGAACTATGGCGAGATCTTCCGCGATCTCTACACGCTGGAGGCGGGCGACATCATCGTCGTCTACTCAGGCGATGTGCCTTACGTGCACACCGTTTCCAACGTCTTTATTCTCCGGGAGGCCGGACAGTCACTTGAGACACGTCGCCGCAATGCCCGCCATATCGAACCGACGGACGATGAACGCTTGACGCTCGTCACTTGCCACCCCTATGGCAGCCTGCGCTACCGCCTGATCGTTCTCGCGCAGCCGGGGGTTAGTATCAGCGGCCGATCGACCGGGCGTGTGCCGTCGGAGCGCTAGCCTCGCGCCATCAGAAGGCAGACTGGAGAGAGTATGAGCCAGACCGAGCTGACAATCAGGCCCACGGCGAGGGCAGTGGGCCTGATCGGCCGGACGCGCAAGAACCACGCCCTCGAGCACGCGACGATGCACATACTTGCCGATTCGCTGCGGGCCAGAAATCTGATGGGGCGCGCCACTCCCCGGGGGTTCCACATCTACGGTGACGTGCCCACCGCAGCCGTTCTCGATGCGGCCCGCAGGGCGCTACGACGCCTGAATGCCGGAGAGCGACAGCTAGCGGTCCACCCCAACTGCGGCACCAACCTGGTGCTCGCAGGGACTTTGGCGGGGGCCGGTTCATTCCTCGTCCTAGTAGGCAGGTCGAAGAGCTGGTGGGAACGCATCCTCTTGCTTCCGTTCGCCTGCGCCGTAGCCACCTTGGGCATCATCCTGGCCCGGCCGCTGGGGCCTCTCGTACAGGCGAGAGTCAGTACCGACTCCAACGTCAGCGCACTCCGTATCACCGGCGTCTCGGGCGCTCGGCGCGCCGGCATAACCGATCACTTCGTCCGTGTTGAGGGGTAGATGGCGAAGCAAGCCCCCACGTTCTACGTGCTCCACGGCTCGGATGAGTTCTCGATTGCCGAGACTCTGGGTGACTTCAAGCGCCGGCTGGGCCCGCCGGACATGGTTGACCTGAACACGACAGTTCTCAGTGGCAGGGACCTCACACTGTCCGAACTGCGCCACGCCTGCGACGCCATCCCCTTTCTTGCTGAGAAGCGTCTTGTGATCGTCACGAACCTGCTCAAGCGGCTCACAGCGCGAGGGGACCGGGAGCTGGCCCGCTCGCTCGCGGAGTTTCTGGAAGCGCTAGTCGACTACCTCCCTCACTTGCCGGAGACGACGCGCCTCGTCTTCGTCGAGCACGAGGGCGAGCGCAACAGACTGCCGGCCAAACACCCGGTCGTCCGGCTCGCACGGCAACACGAGCGAGGGTATCTGAGGAAGTTCGATTCCCCGGCGAGGGATAACCTGCGCCACTGGGTGGAAGAGCGCGCGCGCAAGTATGGCGGAACGATCGAGCGCAGAGCCGCGGACCAGCTAGCAATCGCCGTGGGCGGCAACCTGCGGCTGCTCGACCAGGAGATTGCCAAGCTGGTGACGTACACGAACGCGGAGCGCCAAATCACGAGCGCGGATGTCGACGCGCTGGTGCCCTACGTCCAGGAGGGCAAGATCTTCGACTTCGTCGATGCCCTGGGCCAGCGGGATGCCCGCGCTGCCACTCAGGTACTCCACAGTCTGATGGACCCCAGGGGCACGAACGTGCCCTGGATCTTCGGAATGATCGTGCGGCAGTTCCGCCTACTGATCCAGGTGAAGGAGCTCGAAGACAGTGGGTCCAGCCTGCAAGCTGTCATCAAGACGCTGAAGCTGCACCCCTTCCCGGCGCGCAAGCTCCACCTCCAGGCAATTCATTTCACCGGCCCTCAACTTGAGGCGATCTACCGCCACCTGCTCGACACCGACCTGGCCATCAAGACCAGCAAGCTCACGCCGGCGCTTGCCATGGACCTCCTCGTCGCGGATCTTGCAGCGACGGAGCTGTGATCGACGCGCGCAGGGCGCGGCAGGCGCCGCGCCCTCCACGTCCGTCCGCCCGGTAAGGAGTTCGGGCGTTTTCCCGATCTCTCCCCCCTTGGCCCCGCATCCGAAGCCTGGCTCGCCTGCAGCAGCTCCGGCATCCTCGGGCGCCGCGTTGAGCCTCGCCCGAGCACGTGCGCCCGACCCCTTCGGTGCTGACGCTGGCTAGAACTCCTCAGGCGGCCAGGCGCCGAACCTGCTCGTGGCCCACCCAGAGGTGATTGCGCAGAACGGTCACCAGCGAATCCACGCGGACGCCGTCGACGTCCCGGGCTGGACTGGACGCGCTGATCGCAGAGGGGTGAACGTAGCACACGTTCGGCGACGTCCCAAACTTCTGCGTGTATCGCTTCGCAGCCCGGCCCACCTTGGCCGCCAAATCGCACTTCGGATCGTCATCATACCACAGCAAGCCTTCCCTCATCATGCCTTACCCCCCTCCCGTCCACCGCACCTCTCCCGCGGGGCCGATCTGACCCTTCCGCACGTGGACCTGGGAGCGCCAGGCTCCAGCCTGGCAGCCTCCAGCTCTCTAGCGCCGCCGATGTCACCCTCCGCAGGTAGACCGCACTCCAGAACGCCTGCCCGGAGCAGCCGTCACGAGGGCCGTGCAACCCGTCGCTTCAGGTACCAGGTGTCGTGCTGCACATTCTGGTACAGCTCAAACGTGCCCTGGCGACACCGCACGCGAAAATGGTGCCTCTCTACCCGCCCCCCGCGCTTCGACACCGTCCAGCAGCGCTCGACAGCTTGCACCGTGTATATGCGCCCCCGATGCATGAACGTCTTGGGAAAGGTCCCAAACCGCCGCTGTTGAACCTCGATCGGCTCGCCTTCACGCCGGCGCCACCACTTGCCGCCGGACCTCCGTTGGGATCTGTGCTTCAGATCAAGAATAGCGCTCATTAGCCATCACCTCTTGATTGGTCGGCAATCCTCCCACCACAGTAAAATGCCGGCTCGCTGGCGCTCCGAATGACGGCGGGAACACATTCCAGCCAGCGGACTGCTGGTGCGGCGCCGGCTGCGAGACGACGACCACCGGGGGGTAGGCCCCCGATTGGCGCGGCGCCTGCGGCGCGGACCGCTCTCGGGGCTCATCGCGGCGGCGACTTACGGAAAGGATGATCAGGCTCGTAGGGATGGCTGCACCAACGCCGCACCCCGCCCCGGCCAGTACCGATAGCGCTTCATTGCTAAGGCGGTTGCCGACGACCATCGCGAACGTCACGGCGAAGGCCAGGACGACGAGCGCGCCGAATACCTTCACGCGCCCCCATCGATTGGTTCGGTATCCCCTGCTATCCATCATCACGCGCCTCCCCTCAATGCCGCTGCCAGCCGCTTCACCGGCCGCGGCAGAGCGCGCCGCGAGGAAGAGGCTGGGGGCGGAGAGACCGCCCAGGTCAGACCACCCGCTTCCATCTCCGCCATCACCTGACGGCCCTCCGCAGGTGCCACGTGGGCCGCCTGGCAGCGGACGACCCGTCCCTCCGCGCCCACCAGGAAGTCCCCCCGACCCACCCAGCGCTCGGCCCCCCTGCCCCTCC
>JAUVSX010000155.1 GCA_030596915.1 Chloroflexota bacterium
CAGAATCGACCGGTTCCTGGGGCGAGAGGGTTTGGCCCAGGGATGACACCCGGCCCGGACTATTGCCGGGGCCCGGAGGGTAGCTACGGGGCGTCTGGTTGGCTGGCAGCATCAGGCACGGTATTCAAGGAGAACATGATGGCCAAGATAATCGACATCGAGGGTATTGGCGAGGTCTATACCGAGAAACTAGCGGGCATCGGCATCACGACGACGCAGGCGTTGCTGAAGAGGGGCTCGACTCCCAAAGGGCGCCAGGAGATCGCGGAGTCGGGTGACATCAGCGGGAAGCTGGTTCTCGAGTGGGTCAACCGCGCGGACCTCTTCCGCATCAAGGGCGTGGCCGAGGAATACTCGGACCTGCTCGAGGTCGCGGGGGTCGACACTGTTCCAGAGCTGGCACAGCGCAACCCAGAGAACCTCTACAACGCACTGGCGGAGGCCAATGCGGCGAAGAAGGTCGTGCGGCGGCTGCCGAGCAAGGCGCAGGTCGCCGACTGGGTTGCACAGGCCAAGGACCTCCCTCGCGAGATCACGTACTAGCGACCTGCTCGCAGCCAGACAATGCTCGCCTCCTGGCCGCCGACCAGGGGGCATCGCCGCCTGACGTGCATCGGCGGCCCCTTTCCGCGCAAAGACGCGTCGGCGCAATGACCCGACGCTCAGCGTCCCTCCTGCGCCGTGGGTTCGATGCGCCATCGTGTGGCATGTGCTATGAATCGCGAACGCCCCAACATCATCCTCATCATCACGGACCAACAGCGCTTCGACACCATCCGAGCGCTGGGGTTCCCCTACGTGGATACGCCTCATCTGGACCGATTGGTCGACGAGGGGGTATCATTCAGCAACTGTTTCATCACCGCACCCTCGTGCGTGCCCTCGCGGGCAAGCCTGTTCACGGGCTACTATCCGCACACGACAGGCATCCTGCGGAATGCCGATACCTGGCGCCATTCGTGGGTGGAGCGGCTTGCGGCGACCGGCTACACCTGTGTCAACGTCGGCAAGATGCACACCTTCCCCTTCGAGACGCCGCTGGGCTTCCACGAGCGGTACGTCGTCGAGAACAAGGATCGCTATCTGGAAGGGCGCTACTACTTCGATGAGTGGGACAAGGGACTGCGGGCGAGGGGCCTGGTCAAGCAGCAGCGAGAACTGTATCGTCAACGGCCCGACTACGGGGAGAGGCTGGGGGCGTTCGAGTGGGAGCTGCCCGAAGACACGCACGCCGATGTGTTCGTTGGGAACCTGGCGACGTGGTGGATCGAGACCAAGCCCGCGCCGGAACAGCCCCTCTTCCTGCAGATTGGATTCCCAGGTCCCCATCCGCCGTATGATCCCATCCCCCGATATGCCGAGCCGTATATGGCGCGAGACTTGCCCCTGCCACAGGTGACGGAGGAGGAGCTTCAGGGCCAGCCGCCGCCCTTCCTCGCCATGCGCCAGCACAATTCAGAAGTGGACCACGATTCGATTGTCTACGATCTGACGCCGACGCGGGAGCAACAGCATCGGCAGCGCGCCTACTACTTGGCCAACGTGACCATGATCGACGAACAGGTCGGCCAGATACTGCAGGCGTTGGACGCCAGGGGGTATCTGGAGGATGCGGTCGTGATGTTCACATCAGATCACGGCGACGCGCTGGGCGACCACGGGCACAGTCAGAAGTGGACGATGTATGACATTGTCACTCGCGTGCCGCTCATTGTCTGGGCCCCGGGGCGCTTCCTCGGCGGGAGGCGGATTGACGGGATGTGCCAGATGATGGACGTTGGGCCGGCGATCCTCGAGTTGGCCGGAGTGGACCTCCCGCCGTCGATGGAGGCGGAGTCCATCCTCCCTGCGCTACTGGGCGAGGCTCTCCCCCCCTGCGCCAAGCCACCGTCCACCGGGGCGTCCCAGCACGCAGCCTGGCCAGGCCGGGACTACGTATTCGCCGAGCACTGCCGCGACGGCATCCTACGGGAGACCGAGTACGTGACGATGGTCCGCAGCCCGGAGTGGAAGCTGGTCCACTTCCTGGACGAGCCCTTTGGCCAACTGTTCGACCTGGTCAGGGATCCCAGGGAGGTGGAGAACCTGTGGGACAGCCCCGCCGCTGGCAGCGTGAAGCAAGCGCTGCTGGATGTGCTGCGGGAATGGCGGATTCGCAGCGCGTACCGAACTCGCGCTTGGGCGCAGGATTGGCGATGACGGCTGGGGCAGCACTCCTCACCACTGAGACACTGAGGACACGGAGAAAAGGCAATCTCCGTGGTCTCTGTGCCTCTGTGGTGGAACCCCTGCACTTTTCCTCATGACCAAACGACGAACGACGCGGCGATCGAGCAGGCGCAAGAAGAGGAAACTCCCTCGAATCGAACTCACCCGCGACCAGCAGTTGGACATCGTCGGGTACGTGCTGCTGGCCATCGCGGGTCTAACGCTGCTGAGCTTCTTGTCTGCCAGTCACGGCGTGATCCCGGGCTGGTGGCTGGGAGTCCTGCGGCAAGCATTCGGCTGGGGAGCGTACCTGACACCGCTGCTCGTGGGCGCGGCAGGGCTCTGGCTCGTGCTGCGCGACTTCGGCGACCGGATGCCGCGCCCTACCATCGCGCAGGTGGCAGGAGGACTGCTGCTCTACGTGGCGATGCTGGCGACGATGCACCTTGTTTCGGCGTGGATTCAGTACCGGGGAGACTTGAACGCTACTGCGCAGGCGGGGGACGGTGGCGGGTACGCAGGCGGCGCTCGGGCCGGGCTGATGCTGCGAGGTCTGGGCCGCGTGGGGGTGGGCGTTGCTCTGGCAACATGGTGGCTCATCGCTGCTATGCTTGTATCAGGGGCTCACATCAAGGATCTCGTGCAACTGGCGAATCGGCAATGGGAGCGGGTGCGCCCTCACGTTGATCGCGCGGTGCAGGGGGTCAGTGGTTGCGGAGGGCGCCAGGCGCAGCGCGGCAAGCGGCCACCTGATGCAGCGCCGGCCAAGGGCGCCCCCCGCGCCCCTCGCGGCGCGCCGCGCCAGGCGGTGGCGCCTGTCGGCGCATCTGCGGGCCCGCCCTCAACTCACGTCATTGGCGGAGGGCAGGTGTGGCGAGTCCCGGCAGTTGGCGACATGCTCGAGCCTGGCGAGGATCAGGACTTCAGCGCCGACGTTCTGCGCCACCAGGCGCGGACTATCGAGGAGACGCTGCGCAGCTTGGGGCTTCCGGTGAGGGTGATGGAGATCAATCGCGGCCCCGTCGTCACGCAGTTCGGTATCGAGCCGCTAACGATCACGAGCTCGAGTGGTAGGGAGACAAAGGTCAAGGTCAGTCGCATCGCGGCAACGGCAAAGGACCTGGCGCTGGCGATGGAGGCCAGGACGCTGCGCATTGAGGCGCCGATCCCCGGGAAGTCTCTCGTCGGGATAGAGGTGCCCAACCCGGAGGTCTCGGTCGTCGCGCTGCGGGACGTGATGGAGTCGGAAGCCTTTGCGAAGATGGAATCGCCACTCCGGCTGGCGCTGGGTCATAACGTCTCGGGACAAGCCGCCGTTGCCGACCTGACGGGCATGCCCCACCTGCTCATCGCGGGCACGACGGGGTCGGGCAAGTCTGTCTGTCTAAACGCGATCATCGCTGCCCTTCTCCTGCAGCGCTCCCCGGACGAGCTGAAACTCCTGCTGGTGGATCCCAAGCGGGTGGAGCTGACCGGATATGCGGGGATCCCTCATCTCCTATCCAAGGTCGTCGTCGAGATGGATCGTGTCGCGAGCACGTTCCAGTGGCTGCTGCGCGAGATGGACGGCCGTTATCGCCGGTTCTCGGAAGCGCGCGCCACGAACATCCGTGACTACAACGAACGGGTGGTGCCTGAGACGGGGGCGCAGCCGCTGCCCTACATCATCGTCATCGTGGATGAGCTGGCCGATGTGATGATGATGTCGCCTCAGGAAACGGAGCGAGCTATCTGTCGCATCGCGCAGATGGCCCGGGCGACGGGCATTCACCTGATCGTCGCCACGCAACGCCCGAGCGTCGATGTCGTCACCGGTCTGATCAAGGCCAATTTCCCCGCGCGCATTGCCTTCAACGTGGCCTCGACGGTTGACTCGCGCGTGATCCTCGATCTGCCCGGCGCGGAGCAACTGCTGGGGAGCGGCGACATGCTCTTCCTCCGGCCCGACCGTCCCAACCCGCTCCGACTGCAGGGGGCCTGGGTCTCTGACGGGGAGCTGCGCCGCCTGGTGAACTACTGGAAACACCAGGCGCGATCGGAGGCGATATCGGCGGACAAGCCGGTCCAGCAGCCCCTCTGGGAGGACATGGTCGAGGCGAGACCTGTGCGGGAGTACGCGGATAAACTGCTGCCCGAGGTGATCGGTGTTGTGCTGAACGAGCAGCGGGCCTCGATCTCCCTGCTTCAACGCAAGCTACGCATCGGATACACTCGGTCAGCGCGGATCATGGTCATCCTGGAGCAGGAAGGCGTGGTTGGCCCGCCACAAACTGGAGGCAAAGCACGCGAGGTGTTCCCCGGGGCGGCGCGCGCGCTGCTGGAGAGCGGGGAGTGAGCGAATCAGCGAATCCGCGAGTCGCGTCGCCTCGTCGAGTACGGATGGGTTGAGGAGTACACCAGATGGCCTCGAACCTGGGTAATCTGCGGACGCCTCGACCACTGTCCTCGGGAAGGTTGCTACGAGCGCCATCCGGTTGGTGATCAACCTCTCGCGCAACGCGGGAGAGGCGCATCTACGGATAGGTTCTGGACCTTCCCTTGGCGCCTTTGCGACTTGGCGTGAGACTGGTCCGGGTCTGTGCTTCCGTTGTGCGACCGCGTTGGGGGTTCGTCCTACTCGTCGACCGAAATCAGCCCCGTGCGGATGGCGAAGCGCACCAGCCCCGCGATGTCGTGGATATCGAGCCGCTCCATCAATTGCGTCCGGTGGGTCTCGGCGGTCTTCACGCTGACGCCCAACGTCTGCGCAATCTCCCTCGTCGTGTGCCCCTCGGCGATCAACTGCAACACCTCCCGCTGGCGCGGGGTCAGGGTCTCGAGCGGCGTGTGTCCCTCACTGACGCGACGGACGTACTCCTCGATCACGTGGCGTGATACAGGCGGGCTGAGGTAGGTGTCACCCCGGGCGACGGCCGTCAGAGCGAATTCGAGCTCGGCGGGATCGGCGTCCTTCAGCAGGTAGCCCACCGCCCCGGCCTGGAGCGCCCTCAGGACGTACTCCTCGTTGGTGTGCATCGAGAGCATGATCACCCGCACGGAGGGGAACTCGTCGGCGACGCGGGCTGCCGCCTCCAGGCCGTTCAGTTCCGGCATCGAGATATCCATGAACACGATGTCAGGCTGGTGGGTCCGGATCAGGCGCAGCGCTTCGCGGCCGTTGTCCGCTTCCGCGACGACGCGCACGCCCGGGAAGGTCTCCAGCAGGGTGCGGAAGCCCGCTCGCACGAGCGCATGGTCATCGGCCAGGAGGACGCGCGTCGGCCTCATGACCTGACCTCCTCCTGCCTCTTCGCGGCGGACGATGTTGTCAGGGGGAAGCACGCGGCGATCAGCGTCCCTTGTCCCTCGGCCGAATCTATCTCCATCCGCCCGCCCGCGAGCTGGGCCCGTTCCTGCATGCCCAGCAGGCCGATACTTTGCCCGTGCACAGCGTCCTCCAATGTGGTCAGCACATCGAAGCCCACTCCATCATCCTGGACAGTCAGCATCAATTCCCCGTCGTGCCGCCGCAGGCCGACCTGAACTCGGCTCGCGTGGGAGTGGCGCGCTACGTTCGTCAGCGCTTCCTGCACAAGGCGGAAGCAGGCGACCTCCAGGTCGGGAGAGAGGCGTTCCTTGGTTGGGTCAGCGTCAAACTCTATGACCAGCCCCGTGCGCTGGCCCTGCCGGTCCAGGTACCAGCGCAGCGCGGGCACCAGGCCGAGATCGTCGAGCAATGAGGGGCGCAGGTCGAGCGAGAGGTCCCGCACCTGTTGCAGTGTGTGTTCTGCGATGCGGACGCCGTCCTCCAGGTGTGGCATTCGTACTGGGTAGGCGCGCGCCGCTGCCTGCAGGCTCATCCTCAAGGCCGTCAGGCCCGGGCCAATCTCGTCGTGTAGCTCGCGGGCGATGCGGCGGCGCTCGTCATCCTGGGCGTGCATGAGTCGGTGGGAGAGCAAGGCCAAGCGCTCATTCACCGTTCGCGACTCGGCGGTCCGCTGCTCCACCAACCGCTGTAGCGGATCCCGGTACGCGTGCAGCTCCTGATCGGCGTGTACGCGGTCGGTGATATCGACCAGCGCACCGCGAATACCGACCAGGCGGTCCTCTTCATACACCGGCAGGATGGAGGTGCGCACCCAGCGTGCCTCGCCGGACTTGGCAAGTATCTGGTACTCGCCGCCGCCGGGTTGGCCCGCGAGGATGTTGCGAAAGACTCTTAGGACGCGGAACACGTCCTCCTCGGCGACGAACTCCGTGAAGTGCCGCCCTTCCAGGTCCTGCGGGTGGTAGCCGAGCAAGGCCTCTACCGCGGGACTGACGTAGGACATCACGCCGTTCTGATCAAACTCGTAGATGACCTCGCTGATGTTCTCAACCAGGCTGCGGTACTTCTCCTCGCTCGCTCGCAGCGCCTGCTCCGACTCCTTGGCCTCGGTGATGTCCTTCGCCGCGCCATAGATGCGCGTGTCACCCGTCTGGCCCTCATCCGACATAGGGTGGGTGTAGTACCGTATCCAGCGCACGCCGCCGTCCTTGGCTATGATGCGATACTCGGACGTGTAGGGCTGTTTGGAGACCAGGGCAAATGCTCGCCGCAGCACGATCGCGCGATCATCGGGATGGACGATGCTCAAGACCCCGCCTCGCGCGTCCATTTCCTCAAGCGTGTAGCCCGTGAGGCGCTTGATGTCGCCAGCCGTCCATTCGCGCTTGAGCGTGCCATCGGGCTCCGTGCGCAGGGCATAGACAAAGTCGGAGATCATCTCGGAGAGGACGCGCGAGCGCTCCTCGGTCCTGCGTAGGGCGTCGGATGTCCGCTCGTAGGCGGCGTGGTCCCTCGCGCGTTGGACAGCGACCGAGATGTGCTCTGCAAGGCTCCTCACGGCTGGCTCGAAGGCGTCGGCTGCAGATGGGAAGGATAGGCTGA
>JAUVSX010000450.1 GCA_030596915.1 Chloroflexota bacterium
ATCGAGCCATCTTACGTGGCGTTCCACTGTGTCCGCGAGTCGCAGGTGCGCTACGGCGATCAGGTCGCCATCTTCGGCCTGGGCGCGCTCGGTCTCCTGGCCGTTCGGATGGCCATGCTGGGGGGAGCGGAGACGGTCTTCGCGCTGGATCCGTTGCCAGGCCGGCGTGCCTGGGCGGCGGCGAACGGCGCAGACCACGTGCTCGACCCCACGGAGGGGGATGCAGCTCTGGAGATCCACCGCTTGACCGGAGGCAAGGGCGTCGATGTTGCGATCGAGCTCGCTGGCGCCTACCCCGCGCTGGGCCTGGCTGTCCGGTCGGTGCGGGTGGGGGGCACGGTCTGCTCGGCCGGGTTCTATCAGCGCGAGGCCCACGGCGTCTGGCTCGGGAGGGAGTGGCACCACAACCGCATCACGGTGGTCGTGCCTCACGGATGCGGCTGGGGACATCCCCCACGGGACTACCCCCGCTGGGACGAGGGGCGGGCCTACGCCTGCATCGCCAGTATGATGCGCAAAGGCCGGCTCACGGCCCCGGGCCTGATCACACCCGTTGTGTCCCTCGAGGAGGGCCCCAGGGTCTGGGCGCTGATCCGGAACGATCCGGACAAGGTTATCAAGTACGCGATTCAATTCTGACCAGTGGGCTGCCGCCGGGAGCCCCAAGCGCACCCGCCGCGCTCGTGACGGGGTGAGCGGCCGGTCGGCGGCCTGATAATCCGATAGGGAGGTCGCTGCCGTTGCACAACCGGCGGCACTATGGCGGGAAGGAGGCTATCGTGACACACGCAGCATTCGAGCAGGGTGAGGGGATTCTGAGACTGGCGCCAGCCTGGGTTCCCCGGGTCTTCTGTATTCCCGGCAAGCGTATGAAGCTGCATCCTGATGACACCTATGCCTTTGGGGCGCACCGCGGCGGCATCGACGAACGGTGGTTTTCTTCGACGATCAAGGCCGACAACGGGCCGCTCACGACACCTGACGAGGGACTGAGCTACGTCGTCTACGGCGATCCAGGCAGGCCCGACAGGGTGCTGTTTAAGGACGTCGTGGGCGAGCTTGGTGCGCAACTATTAGGTGATGGTCTGTGGGATAGGTACCACGCGTGGCCGATGTACGCCAAGTTCTTCGACAACCAAGGCCCGCTCCCGCATCACTTGCACCAGATGGAGGAGCACGCCGCCAACGTCGGCGCCGAATCGAAACCGGAGGGCTACTACTTTCCGGTCCAACTGAACAACCATGGCGGCACTTTCCCGTACACCTTCTTCGGGCTACAGCCCGGCACGACGAAGGAACAGGTCCGCCACTGTCTGGAGATCTGGGATCAGGGCGACAATCACATCACAGATATCTCCAAAGCCTACCGGCTGCAGCCCGGCACAGGCTGGTACGTGCCGGCGGGCCTGCTGCACGCCCCCGGCAGTCTGTGCACCTACGAGCCGCAGTGGGCTAGCGATGTGTTCGCCATGTTCCAGTCGCTGGTGAGCGATGTGCCGATCGATCGCGCGCTCCTGGTCAAGGATGTGCCCGACGAAAGGAAGGACGACCTGGATTACGTCGTGTCCATGATCGATTGGGACGTGAACACCAACCCAGACCTGGTGAAGGCCCACTTCCGGCCCTCGCTTCCAGTGAGGCCGGTCGGTGAGATGGAGGCTGAGGGCTACGTCGAGAAGTGGGTTGTATACGGCAGCGAGTACGTGTCGGCGAAGGAGCTCACTGTCCTGCCCGGCCGCACAGTGACGGTGAGAGACGCTGGCCCTCACGGCGTCATTATGGTCCAAGGGCACGGCACGATGGGGGTGTGGTCGATCGAGGCGCCTGCCCTCATCCGGTTCGGCCAGTTGACGTACGACGAGTTCTTCGTCTCGCACGCCGCGGCACAGGCTGGCGTGACGATTCACAACCCCAGCCGATCGGATCCGATCGTGATGCTGAAGCACTTCGGTCCTAACCCCGACGCGCCTGCGGGGTGAGACGCGGGGGTTGCGGTTGAACTGAACCCGCCCGCAGGAGATGCTCATCCTGCGGGCGGGCGGTGATTCTGGTGGCGTCGGGCCCGGCTGCCTTCTGCAACTGAACTCGCTGGGCCGCGTCCGGCTATTCCGTGGCCACGTACTCCCAATGCTCTGCTACGCCTCGGCCTCAGCCCCGCCTCTCTCTTCAAGGAAGACCGTCTCTCCCGCCGCGTGCGACCGTCGAGCCGCGTCGAGGATGATCATCACATCCCGAGCGTGGTCGGCTGAGATCGCCGGGGGGCGCCCTGTCCGTAGTGCCTCGGCGAGGTCGGCATAGTAGTAGTCGCTGAGCTCCTTGCCAGTGCCGTACTTGCGTCGCATTGCACCGGAGCCGAGGTCCTTTGGCAGCAGTTCGGTGATGATTCCATCTAGCTCGGCACGAACGCGTATCTCAGTCCACTTGGTGAAGTCGCCCGGCGCGATCAGGGTGCCTTTCCTGCCGACGACGAACCAGCGTGGTGGCGGTAGGCGAGCGTTGTTACTGGCCTCCAGCGTGGCGATCAGTCCAGAAGGGAAGATCATCCGCAGGCTGAAGTAGTCGTCGTCCTCGTCGGACCAAAGGTCGCTGCGCAATTGGCCCGTCACGCTGAGGGGCCACTCGTCGACCAGGCTCAGGCACTGGTCGACCATATGAGGTCCCCAGTCGGCGAGATACCCGCCAGCGTAGGCCGCCTCGAGGCGCCATTGTGGACGGAATTCTGGAACACCATACTGCCCCCACACCCCCCACAGCCCACCGGACATGAAGATGCGCGAATCGAGAGTGAGTAAGTCGCCGAGGATGTCCCGCTCGTCCAGGGCTTTAAGCATTTGGAAGTCGGGGTCCCAGCGACGGTTGTGGAACACGGTCAGCATCCTGCCCGTCCGCTGCGCCGTTGCCACCATCTGATCCGCCTCAGCCAGCGTCGCGGCCATCGGTTTGTCGACCACGCCGTCCTTGCCCGCCTCGAGGGCAGCGATCGCCTGCGAGGCATGAAGGCTGTTGGGGGTGGCGATCACAACGAGCTGCACCTCGCTGTCCGCAAACAGCGCCGCCGTGTCTGCGTACGGCTTCGCGCCGAATGCGTCGGTAGCCTTCGCGAGCAGAGCGGGACTCTGGTCGCACACCGCCGCCACCCGGTAGTCAGAGAAGGCGTGAAGTGAGGCCGCGTGCAGGTGCCAGCCGCTTTGTCCCAAACCAACGACGCCAACATTAATCATCGTCCCCTCCTTGGGTGTTATGTCGCACCTCAGCGCCAGTCGAGCACGACGCCAATGGTGGTCTCGGGATCGTGGAGCAGACCCTCGTATGCTTCCTTGATCTGTTCCGGCTTCAAACGGTGGGAGATCAGTGGGGCGAGCCTGAGCTTGCCCTGTCCGATCCAGTCGAAGATCATTTCCTGCTTGCTGTACTGGGAGTCTC
>JAUVSX010000018.1 GCA_030596915.1 Chloroflexota bacterium
CGGGTTGTATCATTCTGGGGAGGTATGGCGAGATGAAAGTATCTGCATCGGTGAAACGGCGATGTGCGAAGTGCAAGATTGTTCGACGACGTGGTGTGGTTCGGGTGATTTGTGAGAATCCAAAGCACAAGCAGCGTCAGGGCTGAGTCCGGGCCGGAGGTGCATGGTTCAGGCTCGTGGCAAAGTGTTCGCACGGCGCTGGATCGTACGTTCGGCGGCAGCGCAACCGGAATGACCAGATAGGAGTGCAAGCATGGCACGTATAGCAGGGGTTGACCTTCCAGTCCGCAAGCGCGTAGAGGTAGGGTTGACCTACATCTATGGAATCGGCCGCAGCTTGAGCAACGAGATATTGCAGAGGGCCGCCGTGGATCCGAGCAAGCAGGTTCAGGAGCTGACGGAGGCGGAAGTCTCCTTGCTGCGGGACGTCATCGACCGCGAGTACCTGGTCGAAGGTGACCTGCGGCGTGAGGTCCAGATGAATATCAAGCGCCTGATCGAGATCGGCTGCTATCGAGGCCTGCGCCACCGGCGGAACCTGCCGGTCCACGGACAGCGCACGCGCACGAATGCCCGTACCAAGCGCGGTCCGAAGAAGACCGTGGCAGGACGCGGGCGACGGCGCGGAATGAAGAAGAAGTGACCCTGTGCTCGAGTCTGTGGACATAGGGCTGGGTTTCGCGGAGCACAAACTGGAGGCGTAATGGCACGAAGGCAGGAGACAGGGCAGCGGCGGGGACCCCGTCGGGTTAAGAAGAATGTCCCGCGCGGGCAGGTCCATATTCACGCCACGTTCAACAACACGATCGTGACGGTCACGGATATGCAGGGAAATGTGGTCAACTGGGCCAGTGGCGGATCAGTTGGCTTCAGAGGCACTCGTAAGAGCACCCCGTTTGCGGCGCGCCAGGCTGGACAAAGGGCGGCTCGGGATGCCAGGGACAATGGGATGATGGAGGCCGAGGTCTACGTCAGTGGTCCCGGTCCGGGGCGCGAAGCCGCAATCCGCGCTATCCAGGCAGCGGGTATACGTGTACGTTCGATCACGGACGCGACCCCAATCCCACACAATGGCTGCCGCCCTCCCAAGAAGAGAAGGATGTAGCCGTTACGAAGCGAGATGTGTGACTGATATGGGTGTAGGACAGGAGAGAAGATATGGGTAGGTATACCGGCCCGGTCTGCAAGCTGTGCCGTCGCGAGGGCGAGAAGCTGATGCTCAAGGGGAGCAGGTGTCTGTCGCAGAAATGCCCGTTCGAGCGAGACCGGGGCTATCCGCCGGGCGAGCATGGTCGGATCGCTCAATACCGGAGGCGCCGGCGATCATCTGACTACAATCGGCAATTGCGCGAGAAGCAGAAGGCCCGTCGTATCTACGGGTTGATGGAGCGCCAGTTCCGACGTTTCTTCCGGATTGCGGAGCGGACGAAGGGCCTGACAGGTGAGAATCTGATTGCTACTCTGGAAAGGCGGCTGGACAACGTCGTGTATCGTTTAGGCTGGGCTGACTCGAGGGCGCAGGCACGGCAACTGGTGCAGCACGGGCACTTTGTCGTCAACGGCTATCGCACGAAGATCCCTTCGTACGTCCTTGGTCCCCGCGACGTCATTACGGTGCGGGAGGGAAGCCGAGTGCGTACGTACTTCATCGAGCGCGTGCAGCAGATAGACGAGGGTGCAGTACCCAGGTGGCTTAGCCTGGATCTGAACACGTGGACAGCCCGGGTGCTGACAGTACCTGCGCGAGATGAGATAGAAACGCCTTTGAACGAGCAGTTGATTGTGGAGTACTACTCCCGCTAGGGTTGGCGATTGCTCCGCTAGTGTGCCGCGAGGTGTGGCACGCGAGCTGGGCAATCTCCTGGGGGAGCAGTGGCTAGCGCACAGAGGAGGCTAAGGTTGCCGGTTACAGTACTGCCGAGGATCGAGACGGATGCGATATCCCAGGCGTATGGACGGTTCGTGATCGGTCCGCTGGAGAGCGGGTTCGGTGTAACGCTAGGGAATGCGCTTCGCCGGGTATTGCTGGCCACAATACCGGGCGCGGCTGTGACGTCCCTCCGGATCTCCGACGTGGCGCACGAGTTCTCGACCATCCCAGGGGTGCGAGAGGACGTGATGCAGATCATCCTGCAGGTCAAGCAACTTCGTCTGAGGATGTTGGGCGAAGAGCCGATGCGAATGTCGCTTCGCGCGCGAAGTGAAGGGACGGTGACGGCTGGCGACATTCTGGCACCGCCCGAGGTTGAGATACTGAATCCAGATCTCTACCTCTTCACTGTGGATTCGAGTGACGCGGACCTGGACATTGAGTTCACGGTTGAGCAGGGACGGGGATACGTGCCGGCCGAGGGACGTACCCAGATGAGCATCGGCGAACTGCCCATCGATGCCATATTCAGTCCCGTTCGGCGCGTGGCCTTCGATGTTGAGCGGGCGCGTGTGGGTCAGATGACCAACTACGACCGCCTGACACTCGACCTCTGGACGGACGGGCGGGTGCAGCCGTTGGATGCGCTGAAGGAGTCTGCTGCCGTCCTGGTGGCTCACCTGCGCCTGATTGCAGGCCTGACACTGGAAGAAGAGGAGGAGGCCGAGGAGGAGACTGGCCTCCCCAGCGAGCTATACGAGATCCCCATCGAGCAGTTGGAGCTCGGCGTGCGCGTCTTCAACTCTCTGAAGCGGACGGGTATCACCAGCGTGGGCGAGGTTGTTGAGATGATGGGACAGGGCGACGAGGCGATGTTGGCGATCCGCAACTTCGGCGAGAAATCTCTCACCGAGCTGAAAGAGCGCCTGCAAGAGTACGACTACCTGCCCGCAGACGAGGCGAGACCGGAGGTGTAGGGATGCGGCATCGCGTCGCAGGGAAGAAACTGAACCGCTCCAGGGGTCACCGGACGGCGCTGCGCCGCAACCTGGTGACGGCGCTGCTGGTGCACGAGCGGATTGAGACGACGGAGGCCAAAGCTCGGGCAATGCGCGGGCAGGCTGAGAAGCTGATAACGCTGGCCAAGCGAGGGCTGGTGGCGGCGGAAGAGGACCCGTCGCGCGGCGTGCACGCCCGTAGACTGGCTGCCGCCCGTCTGTACCGGTGGATATCAGGACCAGATGGCGAGCAAGTCGACGTGCTGCAGAAACTGTTTGACGAGATCGCGCCGCGCTATCAGGATAGGCCGGGCGGCTATACGCGCATGTACAAGCTGGGACCGCGCGCTGGCGACGCCGCCATGATGGTGCTTTTGGAGTTGGTGTAGGGATTGGGCGGGCGATGCGCGTGCGAGCGACCGTCGCCTATGATGGGACGAACTACAGTGGGTTCCAGCGCCAGTCCAACGCACCGACTGTTCAGGGAGAGCTGGAAGCAGCGCTGCTGCGGGTGACCCAGGAGCGAGCGGGGATTGTGGCAGCGGGGCGCACGGATGCGGGGGTGCACGCGATCGGGCAGGTCATTGCGATCGATACGAGTTGGCGACACACTTTGGAGGACTTGTCGCGAGCACTGAACGCGGTCCTTCCCGCCGACATCGCGGTTCGGGATGTCGAGGAGGCTGGCTTAGGCTTTCACCCGCGCTATGACGCGCTAAGCCGATGGTACCGGTACACGTTGTACGTCGCACGGGTGCGCAGCCCGTGGGCGCGGCTCCAGAGCTTGCATCTGCGTGGACCGGTGGACGTGGCGGCGATGGCGCAGGCCGCCGAGTGCCTGGTCGGTGAACACGATTTCGCCGCATTTGGGCAGCCACCGTCTGGAGAGGTGACCGTGAGACGCGTGGACCGCGCGGAGTGGGGTGAGGATCGGCCTTGGCTGACGTTTGACATTGAAGCCAACGCGTTCCTCTACCGGATGGTGCGCAGTATAGTGGGTACTTTGGTGGAGGTAGGACGGGGCGCGCTGGGTGTGGACGAGTTCAGGGCGGTTCTGGCGTCGTGTGATCGCAACCAGGCCGGACCGACAGCCCCGCCGCACGGATTGCGTTTGATGGCAGTAGCGTATTGATGCTGGGTGCAGTAGAGTGGCCCGGCCGGAATGGGAGTGTCGAGAGAGTGGACAAGACCTACGTTGTGAAGCAGGAGGACGTTCATCCCGTTTGGTACGTGGTGGATGCCTCGGGACAGACACTGGGGCGCCTGGCCACCCAGGTAGCCATCGTACTGAACGGTAAGCACAAGCCCATCTACTCGCCAGCGGTGGACACTGGCGACTTTGTGATCGTCGTGAACGCTGAGAAGATTCACACGACCGGGCGCAAGCTGGACGGAAAGATTTACTATCGGTACTCGGGATACCCGGGCGGGCTTCGCGCGACCTCGCTGCGCGTCATGCTGAAGAAGCACCCCAATCGGGTGATCGAGCACGCGGTTCGAGGCATGCTCCCCAAGAATCGGTTGGGGCGGCGCAAGCTGAAGAAGCTCAAGGTCTACAGCGGCCCGGATCATCCCCACGCGGCGCAGCGGCCGAAGCCGCTGCCGTTGAGCTGACAAGATCGGAAGGAGATAGACGCAGATATGGCGATGGAGTACTATGAGGCGGTAGGGCGACGCAAGAGGGCAACGGCGCGCGTGCGTCTCTACCCCGGTGGTGATGGTAGCACGATTGTCAACGATCGACCGCTGCGGCAGTTCTTTCCGCTCGACGCTGCGCTGGTTCAGATCCGCGGTCCGCTCGAAGCGGCAGATGCGCAGGACCGGTTCAACGTTAGCGTCAGAGTGAAGGGTGGTGGAATCCAGGGACAGGCCGGTGCAATCCAGCTTGGCATCGCGCGTGCGCTGCTGAAGGTGGATCCCGAACTCAGGCCGATTCTGCGGCAGCGGGGTTTCCTGACGCGCGATTTTCGTGTGAAGGAACGTAAGAAGCCTGGTCTCAAGAAGGCTCGCAAGGCGCCTCAGTACACCAAGCGCTAGGCGGACGCTAGAACAAGCATCGTGGGGCAGGGCAGAGATGCCTTGCCCCATTTGCATGTGGGCAAGGTTGCTCGACAATGGGCGTCGACGGAGGGGTGTCTTGAGTATGATCACGATCGTTGGTTTGGGCCCAGGTGACGCGCTTTGCCTTACCCGTGAGGCATGGGACGTGCGGGAGGAAGCTGGCGAGATCTGGCTGCGCACCAGCCACCACCCAACGGTGGCCGGTCTGCCGGCTGGCCCGACCATCCGTTCGTGTGATGACCTATATCAGACGGCCGGTGGCTTCGAGCAGGTCTACGAAGCGATCGTAGACCGGGTGCTGGGCCTCGGACGGCGCGCCGGGGGTGTCGTCTACGCCGTGCCAGGGCACCCAATGGTCGGCGAGGCCACGGTGGCGCAGATCGTGCGACGGGCCCGCGATACGGGCCTGGAAACGCGCATCGTGGATGGTCTGAGCTTCATCGAGCCCACACTGGCGGCACTGGGTCAAGATGCGCTGCCGGGCCTACAGGTCCACGACGCTCTAGAACTGGCTGCCCGAAACCACCCGCCGATCAACCCGGGTCTTCCGGCGATGGTGGCACAACTCTACAGTCGACGCGTCGCTGCCGGCTGCAAACTCACGCTGATGAATCTGTATCCCGATGACCACCAGGTGACGCTAGTCAGCGATGCGGGCGGTGGGAACGAGCGACTGGTTCGCCTGCCGCTGTACGAACTCGATCGGCGGGACGACATCGCTCACCTGACCACGCTCTACATCCCGGCTCTTGACGACATGGGTAGCTTCGAGGACCTTCAGGACACGGTGGCCCGCCTTCGCGCGCCCGGTGGTTGTCCGTGGGATCGTGAACAGACCCATAGAAGCCTGCGCCGGTCTCTCCTGGAGGAGACGTACGAAGTGGCGGAGGCGATCGACGAGGGTGACGCCGGAGCGCTCGAAGAGGAACTGGGTGACCTGCTGCTGCAGGTGGTGCTACACGCCCAGATTGCCACCGAAGAGGGCGAGTTCAAGATGTGGCAGGTGATCGCCGGCATCAATAGGAAACTCAAGCGCCGCCATCCCCACGTGTGGGGCGGGGTCTCGGTGCGGGGCGCAGAGGAGGTCGTCGAGCGGTGGGAGGAGCTCAAGCGCGCTGAGAAAGGCGGGGATCGCTCGGTTCTCGACGGTGTGCCCTCAGCGCTGCCAGCCCTGTTGCAGGCTGACGTCTACGGCCGGCGCGCGGCGCGGGTCGGGTTCGACTGGCCCGAGTCCGAAGGTGTCGTCGACAAGATTCGGGAGGAGATCGCCGAACTGCGGGCAGCGGCGGCCCCAGAAGAGCAGGAAGCCGAGCTTGGGGACCTGCTATTCTCCGTCGTCAACTGGGCGCGTTGGCTCGGCGTGGATCCCGAGTCCGCGCTGCGGAGAGCCAATGCGCGCTTCGCGGAGCGCTTCCGCCTGGTGGAGTTGGCGGCCCGCAAGCGTGGTAGCGAGGTGGCCAAGCTCACGATCGACGAGCTGGAGAGGCTGTGGCAGGAAGCAAAGTCCGCGGGCGACGTGGGCTGAGATGTTTGGACGCGTTCGGCGTGATGCAGGCACGGTGGTGATGGTGTGAGTTCGCCGCGCTTTGCGTGGCGCCGTCGGAGGACACCGCTCCAGCACGTGTGAGGGTGAGGATATGGAGACCAAAGCAGAGCACTTTGTCGTCCCGGTGCTCGTCATGCTCGCCGGCGCGGCGCTCGTCTACGTGGGGCTGTGGCTGGGGTGGGGAGCCGTGTGGGCGGCGGCGGGCGCCTTCTTCATCGTGCTCGGACTCGGCGCGGAGGTGCTCGCCCTGGCATGGCGGCTGCCCGGCACCGTCGGCGCTTACCTCCGGCGCCCTGTCGTTGGAATCCTGGTTGTCGGTGCAGTTGTCGCGACGCTGGCGATGGTCGTCGTCCTAGGCATCCTCAGCCGCTTTGGATGAGGGGGGCGGTCAACGCACCTGTGAAGGCGGGGTGTGGGGCGTTGGGCCCGCCGCGGGAGGACACGTGTCTGACAGAATTGACGCAATGCGTGCGGGGAAGGTGGTCCACGATATCGTGAGGGAGCTCTACGGGAGCGATCCAGCCGTGCTGCTGGGGCAGACACGGCGGTATGCTGGGCTGCTAGAGAGCCTGTGCCACTACTTCCCAGGAGACCGCTCCGTCGAGTTCTTCAGCGCGCCGGGCAGAACGGAGGTGGGCGGCAACCACACCGACCACAACGGTGGAAGGGTGCTGGCTGCTGCCGTGGACCTGGACATCGTCGCCGTGGTGTCTGCGAACGAAGGCAGCGTCATCAGGATCCGCGCGGATTCGTACCCGTCTGTCGACGTGAGTGTGGATGAGCTCGACGTCATCGCCGGCGAGCGGTTCACTCCCTCTGCCCTGGTGAGAGGTGTGTGCGCGAGGATGCATCAGTTGGGCTACCTCGTCGGTGGCTTTGACGCGTGCACGACGAGCACCATACCGGAAGGATCGGGCCTCAGCTCGTCGGCGGCGTTTGAAGTCCTCATCGCGGTTATCCTCAACCACCTCTACAACGGGGACTCAATTGACGCGATTACCCTCGCCCGGATAGCCCAATACTCCGAGAACGAGTACTTCGGGAAGCCTTGCGGATTGATGGACCAGACGACGTCAGCGGTTGGAGGGCTGGTCACGATCGACTTCGCGGATTTCGAGAACCCCATTGTCAAGAGGGTGGACTTCGACTTCTCTGCCAGCGGGTTCCGTGTGGTGATTGTCAACACAGGGGGGAGCCACGCCGACCTACACGATGAGTACATAGCGCTCGCGCGTGAGACGAGGGCAGTTGCGAAGGCGATGGGTGGAGACGTACTCAGGAGGTTTTCCAAACGAGAGCTCTTGAGCACCATTCCCACCCTGCGCGGCCAGGTCAGCGACCGGGCCATACTGCGGTCGCTTCACTTCTACGATGACGATCAAAGAGTCGTCGACCAGGTTAGCGCTTTGGAGGAGGGTGACTGGGATCGATTCCTCGAGCTAGTCATCGAGTCCGGCTACAGTTCGTGGATGTTGAACCAGAACTGCTTCTCTTGCAGCAATGTCTCGGAACAAGGGCTATGCGTGGCTCTCGCGATCAGCGCGAACGTGCTCAAGGGCAGCGGTGCGTGGCGCGTGCACGGGGGAGGCTTTGCGGGGACGATACAGGCCTTCGTGCCCACAGGGCTGGTGGGAGAGTACGTCGGTCAGATGCAGGCGGTATTCGGGGAGGGTTCCTGCCACGAGCTGATGATCAGACCGGTAGGCGCGGCACGTCTGGATGTGGGGTGAGGAGACGACGTTGGAGAACTCGCCGAGCTGCGAGGAGTTGAACTCCCCGTTGTCGTTCTTGTAGATCAACCCGGCCATCTTGAGCGGCTGCCCTCGGAATCCACCTGGCCTGTCTTGGCAGCCGTTTCTTTGGGCGTCTTCAAGCAATAGGCTTGGCCCTTGGCCGACTGGGGTGAGCCAAGGTTGACGCTCGCCGAGTCGTGTTGGGATGGAACATGCGCGACCGCTTTCGACGTCAAGAATGGCGCCGTTCGCATTTGACCTGCCGCTCAGTTGGGAGTACGATGCCCCTGACAACCACAAGGTAGCCTCATCGTCGTCGTCAGTGCAGTAGCACGCGGAGGAGGGGACGATTGGGAATTTGCGGCCGACGGCCGTGCCGGCGAGACAGCCGGGACGCGCGTCGGTCGTTTGCATGTGGGGATAGTGACTCTGATATCGAGGACCGTCGACAATCGCTCGCCACGAGAACGCGAAAGGAGAGGCGGAGACTGCTGGCGGGAGGCTCCGCGAAATCCGATTGTCTGTGTGCATCGGCGATTCAGACATCCCCGAGCCGCTGCCGTAGATCGCCGACGATGTAGACGCCTTGAGCGCAAGGGGGGCCGCGCACCTGGAGAAGATGGCATTCGTTGTCTGAATCACGGATTGAGCGGATTACAGGATGACACGGATGGAAGAGAGAATCCCGGTGGGAGGCTCCGTGAAATCCGATAGTCTGTGTGCATCCGTGATTCAGACATCGCCGAGCCACTGCCGCAGATCGCTGACGAGGTAGCTGCCTTGAGCGCAAGGGGGGCCGCGCACCTGGAGAAGATGGCGTTCGTTGTCTGAATCACGGATTGAGCGGATTACAGGATGACACGGATGGAAGAGACAATCCCGGTGGGAGGCTCCGTGAAATCCGATAGTCTGTGTGCATCCGTGATTCGGACATCCTCGAGCCACTGCCGCAGGTCGTGACGAGGTAGCTGCCTTGAGCGCCAAGACGGCCGGGCACCTGGAGAAGATGGGTTCAGGGACAGAACCACGTACATCGTCTGAATCACGGATTGAGCGGATTACAAGATGACACGGATGAAAGAGAGAATCCCGGTGGGAGGCTCCGTGAAATCCGATAATCCGTGTGCATCCGTGATTCAGACATCGCCCGGCTACGAGTAGCACTGTCTGGCAGAACTGCCATTCGCGGCAGTAGCACAGGAACGTCACCCGCTCCATACTCGGGAACAGCAGCAGTCAGAACACGTAGGCGTGGTCACTACCCACGGTTCGAGCGCACGTTGCGGGCCGTGGTGACGTGATCCGGCTGACATGTGGGGGACTCCAGCGCGCCCTGTCCCAGCAAGCGATTCCCACAGCAATAGGCCACGACGGCTGGTCTGCGCTGCAGGTGGTGATGGCCATCGACCTGGCAGCTTCGCTGGCGGTGGACAGTGTTACAAGTAACCTGCAACCTGCTGGTATACCCTGGCGAATCGGGGGCGAGGCTCTCAAGGCCTCTGTGCCTCCCGGCTGGTATTCATTCGGAATGTTTGCCATAATACTGTGGATGCCATCCAAACCCTGGCTTGTGCCTGCGCTGGCTTGACATGATGGGGGAGATGGAACACAAAGGCTGGCGAAATGACTAACAAATCACCTGTTGCGGAGACCATCCGCGCAGCCCTGCACAACAGCCCGGATCTGGTGGCCCTCTACCTGCTCGGCTCCACGGCCCGGGACCAGGCCCACGGCTTGAGCGACGTGGATGTGGGCGTGCTTTTCGCGGCCGAGCTGTCGGCGGCAGACGTGTTCGCCGGTACGTTGAAGATCGGCGTCATTCTGGAGGATGCGCTGCGTCAGCCGGTGGATGTGATTGCCTTGAACCGAGCCCCGCCAGCCCTGTGCTTCTAGGTGCTCAAGCATGGGCGCTTGCTCCTGGAACATGATCGGACGCAGCGTTGCGTCTTTATCATGCGCGCCCTGGGCCGGTACTACGATGCCAAGCCATACCTCGACTATCACAACGCCCGGCTTCTGTCCAGGATCAGGCAGGAGGGACTGGGACGTGGATACCACGGCCATCGCAATGCGCTTGCGCAAGCTAGACAGCTATCTGCGCACCTTGCGTCAGATGCAAGCAGTACCCCTGGATGAGTACCTTAGCGACGACAACATCCAGACCATTGTGGAACGCAAACTCCAACTGGCGATCCAGGCCTGCATGGATGTTGCCAGCTACCTGATAGGTCAGCTAGGGCTGACGGCGCCGGACGAGCCGCACAATCTCTTTGCCGTGCTGGGCAGGAGGGCGTGATCAGCCGCCGACTGGCAGGCCGCCTGGTGGGCATGGTGTGCTTCCGCAACATCCTGGTTCACGACTATCTGGAGATCGATTCAACCATCGTGCACAACAAGCTGACCGAGGAACTGGATGATTTCGACTAGTTCAGCCAGGAGATGATTGCCCGGTTCCTGTCTTCTGACTCATCGGCGGCGTAAAGTGACGGCAGGCTCACGACTACGAGATCGCGCCGCTGCGGATGGAAGAGCCTGCCCTCCTCGTTCTCGCTGTCGGCGTCCTGTGTGGGGCACATATCACCGAAAGTCGTCGGTCGTGATGGCCTCAAGCTCGGGGTCGTTCAGTGTCTCGGTGACCCTCCTAAGCGTGCGTTCGTAGTCGATGAGCGCGTTGGGGCTGAGGCCGTCAGCGGGCCTCACAAGCAAGAAACCACGTGTGGCTCGTGAGAGTTTCACCGTAAACCTCCCTCCACGAACCGCGTAGTCCCCGGTTCGGGCGACCGCAGACCGCTTCCTTCAACCACAAAACGCACGGCACGCCTCTCAGCGCAACCGTGCGTTCGTCAGTCGGGGCGCGGGGATTTGAACCCCGGGTCTCGCGGTCCCGATCCGCGCGCGATGCCAAGCTTCGCCACGCCCCGAACGACGCTATTATACCGCATTCAACCATCGTGACAAGGCACTATGTGCCCAGCAGATCGGGCATGCTGCAAGGCGGAGGCCCACTGCATATCCACTGTCGTCACAGCGGGCGCAGCTCCGCCACTGAATGAGCTGGCCGGGGGCGCGTCGCATCCACAACACCTGCTTCGCACAGACGCGCGAGAGTTGACACCCCCCAGGCCAGCGCATTCGTCCCCATCCGCGGAGCGGCGTGGCAGGGCGGATTGTGGCAGTGGCACCCCGGTTGCTGGCCCCGGAGAAAGGCCCACTTGACACCGTGCGGAGCTGTGGTAATATAAGCGGTGTTTTATGAAACCGCTGTTTATATGATTCTGGCGGCAGAGATGGAATGATGGCGAAGCAGTCCTTCAGGGCGCGCGATCAGGAACTGCGGGCGATGGCCCGCTTTTTCCACGCGCTCAAGGACATTATGCGGCTCCGGATCTTGTACGTTCTGGCCAGGCACGACGAGATGACCGTCACGGAGCTGGCCCGGGCGCTGTCGATCAGCCAGCCGCTCGTGTCGTTCCACCTGCGGCCACTGCGTCAGCTTGGGTTGGTCGATGTTCGGCGGGTAGGTCGAGAGGTGTACTGCTCTCTGAATATGCCCGAGATTCTGGATCGTCAGGGAGAGTTCACCGAGTTGCTGTCCAGTGTCTCTGATGACACTGAGTATACCTAACCGGGAGGCGATTAGAAGGAATGGACGGACAGGAGAAAGTGCGTGTAGCGATTGTCGGTGTCGGTAACTGCGCTGCGGCGTTGGTACAGGGGGTGCAATTCTACCAGGATGCGGCGGAGGATGCCACGGTGCCCGGCCTGATGCACGTGAGCCTGGGCGGGTACCACGTGCGGGATATCGAGTTCGCGGCTGCCTTCGACATCGATCAGGACAAGGTGGGCCTTGATCTCGCCGAGGCCATCTGGCAGCCACCCAACAACACCATCAAGTTCGCGGAGGTTCCGCCGCTGGGGGTGCCGGTGAGTCGGGGTATGACTCACGATGGGTTGGGCAAGTATCTGTCAAAGGTGATCACCAAGGCGCCCGGCCCAACCGCCGACATCGTCAAGATTCTGAAGGATACGAAGACCGATGTGGTGGTGAGCTTTCTCCCGGTCGGGAGCGAGATGGCGACGAAGTGGTACGTGGAGCAGGTGCTTGATGCAGGCTGCGGCTTTGTCAATTGCGTCCCCGTTTTCATCGCGCAGGAGGAGTACTGGAACCAGAGGTTCTCAGAGCGGGGGCTCCCGGTCATTGGCGATGACATCAAGAGCCAGCTCGGGGCGACGATCACGCATCGGGTGCTCACGTGGCTCTTCCGCGAGCGTGGTGTGAGGCTCGATCGCACTTACCAGCTCAATTTCGGCGGCAACATGGATTTCTACAACATGCTGGAGCGGGAGCGGCTGGAATCCAAGAAGATATCCAAGACCCAGGCTGTCACCAGCCAGCTTGACTACGAGCTAGGGGATGGCAACGTCCACGTGGGCCCCTCGGACTACGTCCCCTGGCTGACCGACCAGAAGTACTGCTACATTGTGATGGAGGGGACCACCTTCGGCGATGTACCGTTGAAGGCGGAACTGAAGCTCGAAGTGTGGGACAGCCCGAACTCGGCGGGCGTTGTCATCGATGCCGTGCGTTGCTGCAAGCTGGCCATCGATCGGGGGCTGAGCGGATCGATTGTCGCGCCATCGTCGTACTTTATGAAGTCGCCGCCGGTCCAGTTCACGGACGAGGAAGCGCGACGCAGGTTGGAGGCGTTCATAGACGGGACGGACTAAGAAAATGAGCGGCGTTCGAGAGGCAGAGCAGGAGGGCGCTGCTGCGAAGGGTCGGCAGCGGAGGCGGTGGGATACTCTGACTGACTGGGCACGCGCTCAGGGCGGGATCATACTCAAGCCCGTCGTCGGAGTCCTGGTTTCGCTCGGTCTGCACCCGAACACAGTCACAATCGTCGGCTCGTTGCTTCAGGTCGGCGTCGGCGTCGTGTTTGGTCTAGGTCGGGTCAGGCTGGGCGGCCTACTGCTCCTGATCGTGGCGCCAATCGATGCGCTGGATGGCGCACTTGCTCGGGCGACCGGTCGAAAGAGCCGGTTCGGCGCTTTCCTCGATTCGACGCTGGATCGCGTCTCGGACGCCGCCATCATTCTTGGCCTCACTGTCACCTACCTGGAACAGGCCAGGTACGTGCCGGTCGCATTGCTCCTCGTTTCCCTCGTGGCCTCGCTGCTCGTGAGCTACGTGCGCGCGCGGGCCGAGGCGCTAGGGTTCACGTGTAAGGTAGGTCTTCTTACTCGCGTTGAGCGAATCGTCCTCATCGGCGCGCTGTCGCTGTTCGGGCTCGCCGACATCATGGTTTGGGCTCTGGCAATACTCTCTGTCTTCACCGTGGTGCAGCGTGTCGTGCACGTCTACGCGCAGTCTCGGCAGGAGGCACCGGAAGGCTAGGTCAAGGCGGCAGGAAGCGCGAGATGAACTGCCGGGTGAGCTGCTTGCTCGGCAGTTCGTCTTGGAGACGGGTCGGGCTGGATAGGGAGGATGGAGACGGTGGCAAGGATCGTGGTCTTGGGGACGGCGGGCGCGGTCGCAAGCGCCGAGCATGGGCACACATACTTCGCGCTCGACGGCGAGAGGGGCTTCCTTCTGATCGACTGCGGTGATTCACCTGTCGTGCGGCTCCGAGAGGCGGATCTTCCGATCGGGCGTATGCGGGGTGTGATTGTCACGCACTTCCATCCCGACCACGTAGCGGGGCTGCCTGTCCTGATTGTCAGCGCGTGGCTCCTGGGGCGCGTGGAGGCTCTCCCCCTCTTCGGCCTGCGGGATGTGACAGAGCGATTCGCTGCTATGATGGCTCTCTTCCGCTGGCACGAGTGGCACGGTCTCTACGAAGTGCCGCTGCGGGATGTGTCAGCGGAGCCGGGCGCGCTGGTGCTGGCGGATGACGACTTCCGCATTACATCCGCGCCAACGAACCATCCGGTACCCACGATCGGGCTGCGCATTGAGAACCGGCGCAGTGGCAGGACTGTGGCCTATTCGGCCGACACTGAGCCCTGCGATGAGGTCGTGACCCTGGCAAGAGGCGCCCACATCCTGTTCCACGAGGCGACGGGGGACGCGTTTGGCCATTCCAGCGCCGCCCAGGCGGGCACAGTCGCTCGCCGCGCAGGCGTGGGGCGGCTGGTATTGGTCCACTATCCGCCCTGCCCAGCCGACCGCGCGGGCTGGCTCGCGGCAGCCTCTACAGAATACGACGGTCCTGTGGAGCTGGCCCAGGACTATGGCGAATACACCTTCTAACCTCAAGCGTCTGGGTGCGCTCGAAGCCGTCTCGTTTGCGTGCCTGTCGACCAGGTTTGGCGTGGTGCGCGTAGTCTGGCACAGGACCGACTCTGGACCCAGGGTGCTGTACGTATCCCTCCCTGCCGAACAGTTTCCCCCACGAGAACCTTCCTGGAATGGTGTGCCGGAAGCAGCCGCTGGATCGTGCACAGAGGTTGCGGAGCTCGCCAAGCGCCTGCAGCGCTTCCTGGAGGGCGAACACACCACGTTCGACCTGGGCCTGGTTGCCCTCGAGAGGTGCAGCGAGTTCCAGAGGCGGGTCCTGTTGGCCGAGAATGGAATCCCGCGTGGCTCCGTATCCACCTACGGGCGGGTTGCCAGCGTCGTCGGAAGACCAGGCGCCGCGCGGGCTGTTGGTCAGGCCCTGGCCCGGAACCCCTTTCCCCTGATCATCCCGTGTCATCGAGCTGTGCGGTCCGATGGACGGCTCGGCGGCTACCGGGGTGGGCTCAGCATGAAGCGCTCCTTGATCCGAATGGAGGGCCTGGAGGTGACGCCAGCGGGGAAGGTCATCGTGGACAGGTTCATCTACTAGCGCCTGGCTGGGGTGGCGCCCTTGCCACGGCACGCGAGGCTGGTCGTAGCCCGTCAGGCGCCCAGGGCTGGAAGCCCTGGTC
>JAUVSX010000516.1 GCA_030596915.1 Chloroflexota bacterium
CCCAGCTTCTTCTTGACTTGCTTCAGTACCTGAGTCAGCACATCGCCGGCCTTCCCGCTGATCCGGATGTGGGCCTGGCGGTCCATCTCGGTCTCGCCCTCATTGATTATGGCGACTCTGGCCCCGGCATCGAGCGCGTACTGCGGCATCATTGCCGCCGGGTAGACCATGAGTGTCGACCCTATGATGATGCAGAGGTCGCACATTCGAGACCGCTTCTCGGCTTCCATGGTCTCCCACACCGGCATCGCCTCGCCGAAAAAGATGCCCTCGGGCTTGAGGATCCCGCCGCACTGTGCACACGATGGGTCCTCAACGCCGCGTTCAACCCATGACTCGACCTCTTCAAACCGGTGACGGGCGCCGCAGGTGAGGCATTTCACCGACTGCATATTGCCGTGGAGCTGGATGACCCTGTCCTCGGAGGTGCCCCCCTTCTGGTGGAGGCCGTCCACGTTCTGCGTAATCACGCAGTCCAACGTGCCCAGTTTCTCCAGTTCCGCGAGGGCATAGTGGGCTGCATTGGGCTGGGAGTCGTTCCAGTTGAATCCGAGGGTCTCGCGCATCTTCCAGAGGCGCTTTCTGGCCTCAGGGTCGGTGACGTACTTCTGGTACGTGAAGTCGCTGGGGTCGAACTTGGTCCACAGCCCGTCGGGGCCTCTGAAGTCGGGTATTCCCGACTCGGTGCTGATGCCAGCTCCAGTGAATACGACTATCCGCTGTGACTCGACTATGAGGTCGGCAAGCTCGGCGATGAGCGCTTTCTGCTTCTTGATGCCGGCGTCATCCATGGCGCACACTATTCTACCAGTTTTGGCTGGCTCGTGAAATCAGCGCTCCCGCCCTCCCGCATAGCGGCGATGCCCGCCCGGGCCCCGTCCGTTGCGAGCACGGTCGCGAACAGCATGCTCTCCAGCTCCAGGCCTTGCTCCAGAGTGAGGTCCAGGCCTCGCCTTATGGCCTGCTTTGCGTACCTGACTGCGGTCTGCCCGCGCGACATTATTCTCCGTGCGAGCCCCTCGGCGGTTGACATAAGATCGGCCCGGGGCACTACCCTGTGGACCAGGCCGACGCGCAGGGCTTCGGCTGCGTTGATGATATCCCCGGTGAGCACCAGCGGTACTGACAACCCCGGCGGCACGAGCCGGGGCAGGGTCTGGCTGCCGCCTGCGGTGGGCACCATCCCTATTCCGACCTCGGGCAGCCCGAACCTCGCGTCATCGGCCGCGATCCTGATATCGCAGCACATCGACATCTCGACCCCGGCGCCGAGGGCAAAGCCGTGTATGGCGGCGATGAGAGGCTTGGAGACGCCCAGGAACCGACCCCAGAGGTCCCGCTCCCACCTGACCTGGCGTCCGATTGCCTGAGATGGGACGGTGCCGAACTCGGAGATGTCGGCGCCCGCGGAGAAGGCCCGTTCGCCGGAGCCTTTGATGATGGCGATCATCACGTCGGGATCGTCGTCGATGGCGGGCAGGACCTCGTGCAGCTCATCGCGCATCTGGATGTTGACGGCGTTCAGCGCCTGGGGGCGGTTGAGCGTAATGCAGGCGATCCCGCCGCTCTTCTCGTAGATAATGGTATCGAACGCGTTCATGGTGGATGCTCGGCTACTCTCCCTTGAAGGTTGGGGGCCGCTTTTCGAGGAATGCCTTGATGCCCTCTGCGCGGTCCGCAGTGGTCTGCAGGAGCAATGAAAGGTCGGCCTCCAGCCTCAGGCCCTGGTCCTGGGTCATGTCCAGCCCCTTGCGCACCGCTTCCTTGGCGTACCGGACGGCGATCGGTGCCCGCGAGACAAGCCGTTTCGCGATCTCGTCGGCTTCCTCCATGAGCCCGCCGGCGGGCACCACCCTGGAGAGGAGCCCTATCCGGAATGCCTCATCGGCGTCGATGGTCTCAGCCGTGAGGATCATCTCGGTGGCCGTTCCCCTGCCCACGATCCGGGGCAGCCTCTGTGTCCCCCCGCCGCCGGGGATAAAGCCGCGGGACGTCTCCGGAAAGCCGAAGCGGGCCCCGTCGGATGCGATCCGGATGTCGCAGGCCAGCGCCAGTTCCAGACCGGCGCTGAGCGCGTCCCCATTGATAGCGGCGAGGACGGGGCCGTCGAGTGAAGCTACGGCTTGCGAGGCCAGGCTGGCCGCATTCGCTCGACTCAGCTCGGCGGCGCCGGGCGAGGAGATCTCATCAAGGTCGACCCCGGTGCAAAAAGTGTCGCCTGCTCCGGTGATGATGACCACTCTGACGGCGTCATCCTGGTTGATGCGCCGGCAGGCGTCGGCAAGCTCATTGGCCAGTTGGAGGTCGATGATGTTGCCCACGAGCGGCTTGTTGAGGGTGAGCAGGACAACCTGTTCCCGCTGCTCGAAGACCAGAGTAGGGTGGGTCATGGCAATTCCTTGGGCCGCGGCCCAGCGAGAATGTTAGCCGACGCAGGTACGTGTGTCAAGGAATGGGAGCGCATGGCTGGTTGCCGCTGCAATCTGCGGCGGCTATACTGGGTCAGGAGGAGCGTACGTGGCGAACGATGCGGCCCTGGCCCAGGCTCTCGAGGACATGGGTGTGATCACACCCGACGCCGTAGCTTCGAAGAGCGGCACGGATTTCGACGGTGAGA
>JAUVSX010000024.1 GCA_030596915.1 Chloroflexota bacterium
CTGAACTCCGGCATCAAGAAGATATACGTTCTGACGCAGTTCCTGTCCGCGTCGCTTCATCGACACATCCACCAGACCTACAAGTTCGACCTGTTCTCCGGAGGCTACGTCTACATCCTCGCCGCCGAGCAGACCGCGAGCGGTATGGATTGGTATCAGGGTACGGCTGATGCCGTGCGGAAGCAGTTGCCGCACATGGTCCGAGCACGCGTCGAGGATATCCTCATTCTCTCAGGCGACCACCTGTATCGAATGGACTACGAGGAGTTCGTCGAGCTGCATCGCGAGAAGCGCGCGGACGTGACGATCGCGGTCCAACCGGTGGCGCGGAGTGATGCCCCTCGATTCGGCGTCCTCAAGACCGATACGGATGGTCGCATTGTCGCATTCCGTGAGAAGCCCAAGCCTGACGAGTTGGACGGTCTCGTGAGCGTTCCTGATAGCGACAAACCTTTCCTGGCTTCGATGGGCATCTACCTTTTCCGCCGGCGTGTACTTCGGGACGCGCTGGAGGGAACGGATGTCGAGGATTTCGGCAAGGAGCTTATTCCGAGCGCAATTGAGGATCTACGCGTGTACGCGTCCCGATTTGACGGCTACTGGGAGGACATCGGAACCATTCGATCCTTCTATGACGCCAATCTTTCGCTCACGCTCCCTGACCCGCCGTTTGACTTCTACGATGAGAGGGATCCGATCTATACACGGCCCCGCTTCCTGCCCCCTTCTCAGGTGGACGGCTGCACGCTGGGGCGGACCATACTTGCGGAGGGGTGTCGCATCAGGCGCGCGGACATTCGCGAGTCGGTGATCGGTCTGCGGAGTGTGATCGGCCCGGACGTGCGTATCGTGCGGACCGTGATGATGGGCGCCGACTTCTACGAGATGCCGGAAGCCGTGGCGGAGAACCGTCGCTTGGGCCGGCCTAACGTCGGGATCGGTCGTGGCAGCAGCGTGGAGGGTGCCATCATCGACAAGAACGCTCGCATCGGGCAGGGCGTTGTGATCGGGACCCACGCCTCGGACACTGAGGTGCTGGAGGCCGAGAACTACGTTATCCGTGATGGCATCGTCGTCATCCCCAAGAATGCCATCATTCCCGACGGCACAACCATCTGAGACCATCTGTCACGAAAGATGCGGGTCTCGGGCCCGGCGCCACGCTGGCCACCCACGCCCAGGAGGCCGGTAGAGCAGGGCTGACGGCCCTGCACCGTGGTCTCCGCTCCGCTAGGCACAAGGGCTCGGCGGATACCATCCGGGTAGGGACCCGATCTCCGGCCATCCTGTCAACACAAACCGGCCCTCTGCCAACGCCTCGCGACAGCCCTCGCGCGCCTGCGGAACCCACCTGAAGCTTGACTTTCCGCTTGCCGGGACTATAATTATGACCTCGGTCATTTTTGTTCCTCGGTCACGAATGGAGATGCGGGATGAAACGTAGCGTGGTCTACCTGTTGTTGGGAGCCATACTGGTCGCCGCTCTGGCGGCCGGCGCATTCACCTTGCGGCCTTGGGAAGCGGCCCAGCAAGAGACCGATACCCGGTCCGCCGTGGCACAGCGCGGCACGTTGCTCGTCGTTGTCTCGGCCAGCGGTAGCGTTGAACCCAAGACCAGTGTCAGTCTGTCATTCGAGGTGCCTGGGCGGGTGGAAGAGGTGGCCGTGGAGGTGGGAGACAGGGTCGCCCCAGGCGATAAACTGGCTCGGGTCGACGATCGTCAGCTTGAGTTGCAGGTGCGGCAGGCGCAGGAGTCCTTGGCGCTAGCTGAGGCTCAACTGGCTCAACTGGAGGCTGGGCCTAGGCCGGCGGAGATCGCGGCAGCAGAGGCGAATCTCCGCGTCGCACAGGCTCAGCTCGCCGCGGCGGAAGCCAATCGCGACCAGCTTGTGTCGGGCGTCAGCCGGGCTCAGATAGCCGGCGCGGAGGCTCAGGTCGCAAGCGCCCGTCTGCAGCAGAAGCCTATCCAGGACGCGCATGACAGGATCGTACACGGAGACAGCAGTGATGAGGCCAAGGAGCAGGCACGCTACGATCTCTACGTCGCCAACAAGGCGCTGGAGGCCGCGCAGGTCCAGCTTGACGAACTGCTGGCTGGCGCCGACCGCAATGACGTTCTGGCGTCTGAGGCCAACGTTTCAGCGGGTGAGGCTCAGGTGGATGCGGCGCAGGCCCAGCTTGATCTGATCCGCTCTGGGGCTAGCCAGGAGCAGATCGCGGACGCGGAAGCGCAGGTCGCGCAGGCACAGTCGGCCCTGGAGTTGGCGGAGCTCGCCATTGAGAGTGCGACGCTGCGGGCCGCGTTCGACGCGATCGTCGCCGAGGTGGGCGTCCGAGTTGGCGATTTGGCCTCTCCTGGAGTACCGCGGATCGTCTTGCTCGACACCTCCAGCTTACACGTCATCGTTAGTGTGGACGAGATCGACGTGGGCAAGCTGGTCGAAGGGCAGGGCGCGGACGTGATGCTCGACGCCCTCCCAGGTGTCGTGGTGAATGGCACTGTGGACCACATCGCGCCAGTGGCCACGTTCGAGGGGGGCGTGGTCTACTACGATGTCTTCATTGGACTGGCGACCACAGATGAGCCCGTTCGCGTCGACATGTCTGCAAACGCGACGATCGTGGTCGAGGAGTTGGTTGATGTCCTCCAGGTCCCAACCTGGATCGTGCGGGTAGACCGCAGAACGGGACAGACCTACGTCGATCGCCAGACAGGGGATGGCACTGAACGGGTAGATGTTGATCTGGGCATCCGCCACGAGGGCGTGGCGGAAGTGCTCAACGGCCTCTCCGAGGGAGATGTGCTTGTGTGGGTTGACGAGGCAGCGCCCTTCGGCCTCGGGGGATCGTAGAGGATGCTGAACGTCAGCGGGCGACACAAGGGACAGGAAATGAAGCACAGAATGCTCTACAAGCTGCTGGGGGCACTCATCGCCATATCAGTGGTCGGCTTGGTTAGCTGCCAGGCCGGCGCGCCGGGCCAGCCTGAGGAGGAGTTGCCGTCAGCAGTCGTCGTTCGAGATGATCTGATCGTGGTCATCTCCGCAAGCGGCAGGGTCGAGCCGGTCGCTAGAGCAGACCTGTTGTTCGAGGGCTCTGGTCGCGTCGCGGAGGTGCCGGTCGAGGTGGGAGACTCCGTCCAACCCGGCGATGTAGTGGCCCAACTGGAGGCCGAGCAGCTAATGCTGCGGGTGGAGCAGGCTCAGGCTGCGCTCGACTCGGCAGAGGCACGGCTCGCCCAGCTCCAGGTTGGTCCCCGGGCGGCAGAGGTCGCGGCGCAGGAGGCCAGCGTGCGCGGCGTGGGAGCCCAGGTGGACGCTTCGAGTGCCAATCTCGCCCGATTGCTATCCGGCGCCAGTGCCGCACAGATCGCCGCCGCGGGGGCGGACCTGGCCGCGGCGTTGGCACAGCGGAGGACGGCTGAGGACTTTCACGACAAGACGATGACCTGCAAGACGTTCGAGCTGCCGACAGGCGAAAAGCAAACGATCTGCCCGGCCCTGGGCCCCATCGAGGAACAGGCTCGCTTCAATCTTGAGGCCGCGGACAAGGCGCTGGGTGCCGCCCAGGCGCGCCTGGACGAACTGCTTGGGGGCGCAGACGCCAATGCTGTGCTTGCTGCGCAGGCCAACGTTGCGGTCGTGGAAGCGCAGCGGGATGCGGCCCAGGCTCGGGTTGACCTGTTGGTCGCTGGGGCGAGCGAGGCCGAACTGGCTGCCGCAGAGGCGCAGGTCAGGCAGGCGCAGATCGCGCTGGAGCAGGCGCAGCTGGCCTTGGACAAGGCCGCGTTGCGCGCGCCCCTGTCGGGCATCGTGGCGGAGATCAATGTCACGCCCGGTGAGGCGCCTCCGATGGGTCGCCCAGCCATCACTATCATCGATACCTCCCGCTACCGCGTGCCGATCGAAGTGGATGAGTTGGATGTTGGCCGCCTGGAGGAGGGACAGTCAGCTCAGGTGAGGCTCGACGCATTGCCCGGGGAGGAAGTCGCTGGCACCGTCCGGCGCATCGCACCGGCTGCTATGGTCTCGGGCGGTGTCGTGTCGTACGACGTGATCGTCGATCTCGCGCCCACCGACGTGCCAATGCGCGTCGATATGACGGCCAACGTAACGGTTGTCGTGGAGGAGCTCACCGACGTGCTGGTCATTCCCACCTGGGTTGTGCGTGTCGATCGTCTGACCAACCAGACGTACGTGGACAAGCAGGTAGCGGATGGGTTCGAGCGAGTGGATGTGGAACTCGGCGTACGGCGGGAGGGCTTGGCAGAGGTGATCAGCGGACTTTCTGAGGGAGACGTGGTTGTCCGGGCGCCGGATTCGGGGGCGTTCTCGTTTGAGCTGGGGCAGTGAGGATCAGGGACCAATGATGGAAACGCCGGTCATCGAGATCGAAAATATCACCAAGGTGTACCGGATGGGCGACGTGGAAGTGCACGCGCTAGGCGGTGTGTCGCTGTCGGTGGCTTCGGGTGAGATGGTAAGCATCATGGGGCCGTCGGGCTCGGGCAAGTCCACACTGATGAACATCATCGGCTGTCTCGATCAGCCCACGTCGGGGATGTATCGGTTGGAGTCTCGTGACGTCGGAAGCATGAATGATGATCAGTTGGCGGGGATTCGCAATCGCAGCATCGGTTTCGTCTTCCAGACCTTCAACCTGCTGGCACGGACGTCGGCCCTCGAGAATGTGATGTTGCCGCGCGTCTACGCTGGCGTGAGCCGGGCGCAGCGACGAGACTATGCGCGGGAAGCCCTTACGTCGGTGGGCCTCGCAGACCGGATGATGCACACGCCGAACGAGCTATCGGGTGGGCAACAGCAGCGCGTCGCGATCGCACGGGCGCTGGTGAACAACCCTGCGATTATCCTGGCCGACGAGCCGACGGGAAACCTGGATAGCACGTCCGGCAGGGAGGTTATGGCGCTCTTGCAGGCATTGAACAGAGAACGCGGAATGACGGTGATCCTGGTTACTCACGACCCGAACATCGCCCGGCACACTGGACGCATCGTCTATCTCTACGATGGTCTGATCACGAATGAGGAGAGCGTAGCCGATCCGATCTTGGAGACGGCCGGAGGTGTCGGGGCATGAGCATCCTGGAAAGCGTACGCCTTGCCTTCCGCGCTCTCGCGGCCAACAAGCTGAGGGCTGCACTGACGATGCTTGGGATCATCATCGGTGTGGGCGCGGTCATCACGTTGATGTCGGCCGGCGAGGGAGTGACGGCCTACATCGAGGAACGGTTCCAGTCGATCGGCTCCAACCTGCTCTTCGTCGTACCTGGATCGAGGGAGCAGTTCCAGGCGGGGGGGGGACCCAGCGGTCCAGTAGCATCGGCTGTGGCGGCGGAGCTAACCAACTCCGATGTCCAGGCGCTTCGCGATCCCATGCGTGCCCCTGACGTTGCCAGTGTCTCCTCTCAACTGCTGCGGTCGAGCACGGTGACGACCGGAAAGCGAGAGGCGTACACCCAGGTATCGGGTGTTGAGCCGGAGTTTGCCGCGGTACGCAACTGGCACACCGTGGCAGGGGAGTTCATCGACGAAGAGGATATGATCAGCCGGGCCCGGGTTGCTGTTCTGGGCCAGGCCGTGGTCGACAACCTCTTTCCCGACAACCCCTTCCCAATCGACCAGACGATCAAGATCGGCGGTATCGCCTTTCGGGTCATCGGCGTGCTTGAGGAGAAGGGCGGCTCAGAGTTCAACAACCAGGATGACACTGTGCTTATTCCGCTGACGACAGCGCAGACCCGGCTCTTCCCCTCGCGCAGCCGCACCGGCGAGTTCCTGGTATCCGCGATCCTCGTCGAGGCGGTGGGTGAGGACCGAATGGATGCGGCCTCCGAGCAGGTGTCGGGCATCCTGCGCGAGAGGCACGGCATCGATTTCCGCGACGACGATGACTTCTCGGTTATCAGCCAGGCGGATATCCTCGAGATTTTCGGCGAGATAACGGGCGTCCTGACGATCTTTCTCGGTGCGATAGCCGGGATCAGCCTCCTGGTGGGCGGAATCGGGATTATGAACATCATGCTGGTCTCAGTCACGGAACGCACACGGGAGATCGGCCTGCGCAAGGCCGTGGGGGCACGGCGGCGGGACATCCTCTGGCAGTTCCTCCTCGAGGCGGTGACGCTCTCCGTGATTGGTGGCCTGGTGGGGATCGCGCTGGGAGCAGGCGGTGCTCAGCTCATCAGTGCGCTGATTGAGGACTTCCGTGCCGTCGTCTCACTGCAATCGGTGGTGCTGGCGACGACCTTCTCTGCGGCTGTAGGGCTCTTCTTCGGAATCTACCCGGCCCGGCGGGCCTCGCGGCTCAACCCAATAGACGCTCTGCGATATGAGTGAGCCAATACGGCAGGTCGGCGTACCGATTTCAACCCGCGGCGAGCGGGTCAGGGCAGACCTGATCCTACTCGCCGTCGCTGTTGTCTGGGGCAGCGGATTCGTGGGCGGGCGCGTCGCCGCCGCGCACATGAACCCCTTTGTGTACAACGGCGCACGGTTCCTGCTCGGTGCGCTGACGCTCCTTCCCATTGTGGGACGCCGTCTGCGGGCCCTGTCGCGAACTGAGCTGTGGGGAGGGGTGGCGGGGGGCATCGTGTTGCTGGGCGCATCCAACCTGCAGCAGGTGGGACTGCAAACCACGACGGCGGGCAAGGCCGGGTTCATCACTGGCCTATATGTCATCTTCGTGCCCCTGATGGTGGCGGTGATGTGGCGCAAGCTGCCGCCGTGGCCGGTCTGGGTCGCGTCGCTGATGGCCGCGGCCGGGTTGTTCCTGTTGAGCGGTGTGGTGAGCCTGGCGCTTGCTCCCGGGGACGCGTGGGTGTTGGCAGGCGCTGTCCTCTGGGCTGTGCACATTGTGCTGATGGGCGTAATGGTGCCAAAGACGGACCTGCTGAGATTGGCGGTTGTGCAGTTTGCCGTGTGTGGGTTCCTCAGCCTGGGGTTGGGCGTGGTGCTCGATCCAGACCCATTCGCCGGATGGGACGTTGCCTGGTGGGCGGTTGTCTACAACGGTGTTCTGTCAGCGGGGCTGGGTATGACGCTGCAGATGATCGGGCAGCGCCACGCGCCGATGACCGACGCGGCAGTCATCCTCAGCATGGAGGCGGTATTCGCGGCGCTATTCGGTTGGCTGCTACTGAACGAGTCGCTGGCGACGGTTCAACTCATCGGGTGTGGATTGATGCTGACCGGCATGTTGTTGGCACAGGTACGGGCGGTTCGGACGGCGCCAACGTAGCGCGTGTTCTCTCCCGGTGACGCTCGATTGCGCCACACATCTTGACAACGACCCTCTTTGCGGTATTCTAGCGCCGCGATGTATTACGATGAGGCCAGGGTCTTCGTCTCGGCAGGCGACGGCGGCGACGGGAACGTCGCTTTCCGCCGCGAGAAGTACGTCCCGTTTGGCGGCCCGTTCGGCGGGGATGGAGGCCGCGGGGGTGACGTCATCCTGTATGTGGATGGCCACCTCAACACGCTGTACCGCTTCAGCAGGCGGCGCCACTTCAGGGCGCCGCGCGGGGAGCACGGGCGCGGCAAGAAACAGCACGGTGCGTCGGGAGAGCCGCTCCGGGTCCGCGTGCCGCCGGGTACCGTCGTGTACGATGGGGATACGGGCGATCTTCTGGGGGACCTGATCGAGCCGGGGCAGGAGCTGATCGTGGCGCGGGCCGGGCGCGGCGGACGCGGGAACGCCCGCTTCAAGTCGTCGACCAATCAAGCCCCGCGCATCGCCGAACATGGTGAGCCCGGGCAGGAACGCTGGCTGCGCCTGGAGTTGAGGCTCTTGGCGGACGTGGGCGTGGTTGGGGCACCCAACGCCGGCAAATCCACGTTCCTGGCCGCGGTGACTGCTGCGCGTCCCAAGATCGCCGCCTACCCATTCACGACGCTTGAACCCAACCTGGGGGCCGTTGTGCTCGATGACGACACCGAGTTCATTCTTGCCGACATACCTGGCCTGATCCAGGGAGCCTCAGAAGGCAAAGGTCTTGGCCACGAGTTCCTACGGCATATCGAGCGAACGCGCGTTCTGATCCACCTGCTTGATGGGCTTGCGGCCGATCCGCTGGCGGACTTCGCGGCGATCAACGGAGAGCTGGACGCCTTCGGGCACGGCCTGGCTGAGAAGCCACAGCTTGTGGTGCTCAATAAGGTAGATATGCCGCAGGTGCGGGCAGGCTGGCCGCAGGTGCGGGATGCGCTGGAGGCTTCGGGGCACACGGCCATGATCGTGTCAGCGATGACGGGGGAGGGCACCCGGCAGGTGCTCTACCGCGTCGCGCAGATGTTGGCGGAGCTTCCGGACGTGGCGCCAGCGAAGGAAATCCCCGTGATCCGCTTGGGCGTCGATGAGGAGGCGTTCACCATCAAGCAGGAGACTGACGGCTGGCGGGTGCGCGGCGCGAGGGTGGAACGGATGGCTGCGATGACCGTGTGGAACCTCCACGAGGCCGTGCTTCGCTTCCAGCGCAGCCTGGAGCGAACAGGGGTTGCTGCGGCCCTGGAAGAGGCCGGGGTCAGGCCGGGAGACACCGTTCTGATCGGCGAGCAGGAACTGCTGTGGGAGGAATGAACCTTACGTTCATTCCGTTGGCGGGGTGGGCCGAGGCCCGATGAGTCAGGGTAGCACCCCGCGCGCTGCAGATGCCCTCGTACGGATCGGCGTCCTTGGCGGGACCTTTGACCCGCCCCACTACGCGCACCTTGCACTGGCCGAGGCCGCCCGTGTGCAACTCGATCTAGGGCGTGTTCTGTTTGTCCCGGTCGGGGAACCGCCACACAAGGGCACCCGCCCAATCACGGCTTCGTGCCACCGCGCTGCGCTGGTGGAGGCGGCCATCGCGGATCATCCCGCGTTCTTCCTCTCTCGCGCGGACCTGGACCGTCCGGGCCCGCACTTCACTGTGGAGATGCTGAAGCTCATCCGCCAGGCGAACCCGGATGCCGAGGTCTTCCTCCTGATCGGTGGAGACAGCCTCGCCCAGCTACATACCTGGTGGAAGCCCGCCGGTATCGTCACCCACGCGAAGTTGGCGGTGATGCGAAGACCCGGCTGGCGCGTGGACGTGGAAAGACTGGAGCAGGCAGTACCGGAGATTCGCGGTCGGGTGTCGTGGTTGGACGTGCCCAGCCTGGAGATATCATCGACTGACCTGCGCAGGAGGGTCGGCGAGGGCCTTCCCATACGATACCTTGTACCCCCACAGGTCGAGAACTACATACGGCAGCACCGTCTATATGCGGGAGAGGCCAGGTGAGGCGCGCGCGCTGGCTGCTGCTGGCCACGCTTCTCCTTGCCTCATGCAGTGGCGCGACAGACGGAGACCCTGGTCCCACATCGGACCCGGCGACGACGCCTGTCGCCGCGACTCCTACTGCGCTACCCTCTCAGGCCACGACGGGCGCCCGCATTCTGTCTCGCGGATTCCTGCGCGTCGGGGTGCGGTACGATCTGCAGCCGTTTGGCTCGGTCACGGGTGATGGCGGGCTTACCGGCTTCGACGTGGATCTGGGGCGCGAGCTCTCACGTCGCTGGCTGGGAGATGCCGAGGCGGTGCAGTTCCGGCAGGTGCGGTCGGATACGGCGATCGAGAGGCTGGAGGCGGGCGAGGTCGACATTGTCATTGCAGCACTGACGCACACGCGGGACCGCGAGGCAGGGGCCGATTTCACCCTTCCGTACTTCATCGACGGCCAGGCCCTGCTTGTGCGTGCTGGGGACGCTGCCCATATCGCGGGCCCGATCGGCCTGGATGGCCGTCGCGTGGGCGTAGTGACGTGGAGTGATGCGCGGGACGCGCTCCGGGGAGCCGTACCGTTCACGCTTACTCTCCAGACCTACGATCGGTTTGACGGGGCAGTCGCCGCGCTGGGCCGCGGTGAGATTGACGCGGTGGCTGAGACGCGGCGCCGTCTGTTTTGGGGCACGCGGATGCTGCCCGGGAGCGCCGTCGTCGGGCAGTACACGACCGTACCGGCTGCGATCGCATTCCCCCAGAACGATCGGTTCTTCTCCGACCTGGTCAATCTTACTCTCCAGGACATGGTGGCTGACGGCACCTATGCGCGACTATACAGTCGCTGGTTCGGGCCGGAGAAGGCGCCTGCTGTTGAGCGGTGGCCTGGCGACGCCCCTACCCCCGCACTGGCCAACAGTCCGATTGTTGCGGCGGTGCCGGATACGATCTCCAAGATAGAGTCGCGAGGCCGCCTGGTCGTGGCAGTCGTGGCGGACAGGCCGCCCTATGCCTACGTGGACGCGAGTGGCGCGCTCGCGGGCTACGAGGTCGACCTCGTGCGGTCGATGGCCAGCTACTGGCTTGGTGATGTCACGGCAGTCGACTTTGTACCTGTCTCCGCCGCGATGGGCAAAGAGATGGTGTATACCGGCCAGGCTGACGTGCTGGTCGGCGCGGTGGAACACACTCGCCAGGGTGAGCTGGAGCTGGACTTCGGACAGACGACATACGTCGCCGGCGAGGGCCTGATGATCCAGGCTGGGGCGCCAATCACCCGGCTGGAGAGCTTACACGGCCAGATGGTCGCCGTCGTTGAGGGAAGCGGGAGCGGGGATGCGCTGCTCTCAGCCGCGCAGGATGTGGGTGTGTCCGTAGCAGTCTCGCCCCAGCCGACACTGGAAACGGCTATTGCCCTGCTGGCGGAGGGACAGGTGGCTGCCGTCGTGGCCGACCGGGCCCATCTGCTCGGTCCCGCCTACGCGAGGCCCGAATTGGAGGTGCTGCCGTGGCGGTTGACCCAGGTTCCGCTAGCACTGGGGCTGCCGGCGGGCGATTCGGCATTTCGTGATCTCGTCAACCTGACGCTACAGCAGATGAAGGCGGATGGCCAGTTTGACGGGCTGTACCTCATCTGGTTCGATGATGCTGCTCCGGCGTTTGCGAGGTGGCCTGGCGCGCCCTACCGCACGCTCCGACTGGCTGTGGCGCCGCCTGGGGGCGGGTGAGCCGGCTACCTACGTAGATTCGGTTCTCAAGCGTCCGCCCTGAAGCAGACCGCGCTGCCGCGCAGCGTTTCCTCGGAGGCTGAGCTAGCCTGGCGCGTCGAGACGAGCGCCGCATCACACCGTGCCCGTATTGTCTGCGCTCGTGACCGCGATTCGCGCGGATGGATCGCCGGGGCCACCCGCCCGCTGGCGCTCGGCGCGAGATGCGACCACGACAGCAAGCAGGATCAGCCCTCCTCCCACCAGCGTCAGAGCCGAAGGTATTTCCTCCAGCAACCACCAGGCCAGTAGCGTGGATCCGATGGGCTCGCAGAGCGTGGCGACGGTAACGTAAGTCGCCGAGAGATATCGTAGCGCCCAATTCAGCGACGAATGGCCAAGGATCTGCGGCCCTATCGCCATCAACAGGATCCAGAACCAGGTCTGAGGCTGCTCTGGAAACGGCGGCAGCCCAGAGGCCAGCATCAGCACCAGCAAGATGACAGCGGCGATGGTGTACACGGGAAAGACGTAGGCCAGGAGCGAGAGACGTACGCGCAGCCGCCGGCCAATCAGGAAATAGCCCGCGCCGGTGATGGCGCCCGCCAGAGCGAGCACGTCACCCCACAGATGGTGCGAGCCCTTTCCCAGATCGCTCAAAGCGATGATTGCGCTTCCCGACGCGGCGATGACGAGGGCGACAATCATAGCCCGCGAGTGTCGCTCGTGCAGCAGCAGGTGCGAGGCGATCCCGACGAAGATTGGGGTGGTGCTGACCAGCATGACCGACGCAGCGACGGATGTGTGGGCCAGAGACGAGATCCAGGTGGCGAAGTGGATCGCCAGGAGTAGACCAGCCGCCAGCATAAGAAGCCAGTCCCTCGGCGCTATCTGTCGAAGCTCGCGGCGCCGAGTGACAAGCGCGATGGGGGCCAAGATGAGGGATGCGAGGGTAAGGCGCCACGCCGCGATGACGAGGGAATGGGCGCCAGTCTGAGCCAGGCGAATCAGGATGGCGGCCGCCGACACGTTGAGCACGCCGAACCCGACGCCCAGGTAGGCCGGCACGCGCTTGTCGTGCTCGGGGGGCTTAGGGACCATAGCGATCTGGGCGCCTGGTGCCCAGAGGGGGCGGCATTGACCTTGACAAGGGCGCGATTCCCATTACAATTCGTGGCGTTTTTGCGCAACCGCACTGGCCACGGGGAGTGGTCGGCTCGGTTGAGAGATTATACCGAAGTGGAGGCAAAACAGAAATGGCATACGTGATCACCGCCAAGTGCGAGCGCTGCGACTCCTGCGTAGAAGTCTGCCCGAGCGATGCCATCTTCTTCGTCGAAGATGACGCTGACTGGCCGACCTACTATATCTACGCCGAGAACTGCATTGAGTGCGCCTCCTGTGAGGTGGAGTGCCCTAGTGAGGCCATCTTCTACGAGGATGATGTTCCGGAGGAGGATGCTGGCGCCACTGCAAGGAATGCAGCATTCTTCGAGAGCGGGCCGGGGAACACGCTCGTATAGGCTCGACGGCTCGCATTGAGCCGCGGCTGGGTCCAGGTGGTCTGGGGCTGATTCCTCAGGCCGTCGGAGGGGGCGGAGTTGCCCCCTCTGTTGGCGACCCAGCAACCGAACGCAAACTGTGCTGGCTCTGGACACCAAGCCCAGAGCCAGCACTCTCATGTTGCCTCGGCCCGGCGCCGAAATTGGTCCATGCTGACGATGGCGCCGTCTGTCCGTGCTTCCTCGGCAGCGAAGGCCATAAGGTGACTCTCAAGCGACTCTCGGGCCGTCGTAAGCGCTGTTGATGGGTCTCGAACGGCCTTGACGAAAGCTGTCATCAGGCCTTCGTCGCCCCCACCGTGCCCGCTCGTGCCCGCATCCGGGCTTATTCTCTCGATCTCCCCGCTGAGATGGTCGTGGATCTCAATCTCCTGGATGCCGTGCATGAAACGGCCCAGCAGCGTGGCACGGGTGCCGTCGTACCGCATCGTGCGGCCTTCGTGGTGCGAGTGGCCGTGCATCACGAGCACGCCCGTCGCGCCGGAGTCGAACTCCAGGTTCACTGTCTGGTGGTCGACAACATCGTTACCGCAATGATAGACGCACCGGCCGTAGGGACCCGTCTCGAGCGCCCGGCGCCGGGCCCGGAGGCTCGTGTCCTCGGATAGAACCGACACCGGCCACCCCACGTAGTCCCCCAGGTAGAGTCGAGGCGCATGCCAAGGGCAGTCGTCCGCGGCCGGGCAGCCGTCTGTGCATCGCTCTGGCGCGCCAGCCGGTGCGTTCGCCGACCGGTAGTGGCGCAGTGAGCCAAAGGACCCCAGTCGCCTCACTGCTCCCACGTTCCAGAGCAGGATATCCAGATCGTGGCAGCATTTCGCCAGGATCATCGGGCTCTCGATCTGGCTGTTGCCCCAGTTGCCGCGCACGAAGCTGTGCGCCATGTGCCAGGTGACGACGTTCTCGCGGTGGGTCATCGTGACAATCTCGCCCAGCCGACCCGATTGGATGATGTCGTGCAGCGTGGCGAAGAATGGCGTGTAGCGCAGCACGTGGCAAATCATCAGCAACCGTGCGCACCGCTCAGCCGTCTGAACCAGGCGGACGTTGCCTGCCAGCGTGTTGGCCATCGGCTTCTCGAGTAGGACCTCGTAGCCCTGCTCGAGCGCCGGCAGCGTAGAGTCCAGATGCATCCGGTCTAGCGTGCAATTGACCAACGCCTGCGCGATGGACCCCCGGGCGTAGAGATCTTCCCAGGAGCGGAACTGGCGCTCGGAGGGGATTCCGTGGGCCTGGGCGAAACGGCTGCGGCGCTCGGCATGCGATTCGACGACGGCGGCGAAACGTATCTCCTTGGGATGGTCCAGCGCGTACGCCCCATAGGCGAAATGGCCCCGCTGGCCGGCGCCCACCATGACGGCCTCAATCGGTTCAGACATTCGCATTCC
>JAUVSX010000183.1 GCA_030596915.1 Chloroflexota bacterium
AAGACCGCAACCGCGTACACTTCGCTAAGCCATTGTACCACAAAACGAAGCCAGAAACAAGCCGCGCCGCCCCGAGCAACGTGGTTCACGATTTGAGGAAGGGCTCCCAGTCCACCACCTCCCGCACGGTGTTAATGATGATTGATATCTCGTTGATATCACCCTTGATAAGAACGCGCACGTAGTCCACGTCCTGCATCGGCTCCGGCGCATCAGGCCCGGGCTCAAACGTCAGGCTGATTCGCTGATCCTCCGCATCCAGCCTGGTCAACTCCCAGCCGTAGTTGTCCATCGCCGCCGTGAAGTACTCAGCCATCTCGCCAGCAGTCAAGCCACCTGGTGCAAGCGAGTAGTCCAGGAAGAGATGTTTGCGGCTAGTAGCATACCGGGCGATGCTAGCCTCCGGGGGACGTGGCACAATTGACAGATCCCGCGTCCCTGGCAGGTCAGCCACCTGAGTGGGCGTTGGCACCGGCGTGGGTGGGAGAGGAGTCGGCGTTGCCACTACCTCTACGATGCGGGTTACCTCCACAGTCCGCTCGATGATGACAGGGGTCTGAGTCGGTAAAGACGCAGACTCACTGGTATCCCCGGAGCTCCCCAGGGCCAGTTGCGTGCACCCCGTCGCCATCGGGACAAGAAGAGCAATCATGCCGACAAACACGGCTATCCTTTTCATTCTGCTTCTGCCTCCCCTCACATGATATTCCACAGGCGGCCAACGCGCAACCAGGGCGAACCCGTCCCCAGACCAAGTGGGAACTTGTCACGAGACCGCCTTGCTCGACTTGTTCACGCCCGACCCCTGGTTCAAGTCGCCACTCCGTCGGGTGTCTTCGCTACTCGTACGAGAGCGCATCTATCACAACCAGCCCGGCGGCGCGACGCGCGGGCCACAGAGCCGCCAGTTGCGAGATCACCACAGAAATGACGAGGCTAGCGACGATTCCGGCCCTGGGCAACACGTAGGTCAGCTCGTACCCCTGCTTAGCCGTCATCGCCGCAAGCGCGGCGCGCGAAGTGAATATGCCGAAGACAGTCCCGAAGGCCCCCCCAATTAGGCCCATCAGGGCAGCCTCCGCCAGGACCATCTTGGCGACCTGGCGGCGCGTCATACCGAGGCCCCGCAGCATACCGATCTCACGCGTTCGCTCCAGCACGTTCATAGTGAGCGTATTCACCACGCCCATCGCGGCCACGACCATCGCGATCACCACGACCACGTCGAACATTCCAAAGACCTGAGCCATAAGCTGAAGCGCCTGGTTCCTCAGCGCTTCATTCGATTCGAGCGTGAGCCGCCGTCGCTTCCCGTAGACGCGATCAATGTCCTCGCTGACGTCTTCAGGCGAGTAGCCGGGCGCGACCTTGACAAGGAACACGGACACGTCGTTCAGCTTGAAGTACCGCCGCATGTCGTCCCAACTGCCGTGGATGGTCAGGCCCTGGTTGTAATAGTCCACTATGATGGCCGCCACGTGGAAGTCCTTCTCGCCGCGCCGAGTACTTAGGCGCACGGTGTCACCTTGTTTGACCCCGTACTTCTAGGAAAGCGTGTTGGACAGGAACACCGTATCGCCCTGTTCCATACGGTCCCAGAGCTCGTCGGGGTCACCCTGACCCGATGAGAAGATGACCGACGTGACCCTTCGGTGCACAGCCGGATCTATGGCGGTGAAGGATATCGATTCATCGCCGCCCCCGGGCGTCAGCCACTTCACATCGAAGTACCGAATCGGTGCGGCCCCCGCAACGCCTGAGACGGCCTCTAGACGAGCCCCAAGATCTGCTCGCATAGGGAGGGAGGCGTGGACGTATAGGTCACCGCCAATGTACGCCTCGATCCACTCTTTGAGATCGGCCTGGAATGTGTCCGTGATGCCCATCGTCGCGAGAATCATCGCCGCTCCGACCATAAGCGCCGCTACGGTAAGCGTCGTTCGCATCTTGGCGCGCCGAATGTTGCTGCTGCCGAGCCGTCCCTCACTCCCGTAGACGCCCCGTATCAGGGGCCGCACCAGCCGGTCCCACGCCCCCACGGTGACAGGCACCAGTAGCGTGCCACCCACGAACAGAGTCAGCAGCGCGTTCATACGCAGTTGCAGGGCCACGTTTGGCGGCAGGAAACTGAGACTCCCGAACAGCAGTGCGCAGGAGAGGATGAAGAAGCCTAGGCCAACCACCCATCCCCGTCGGATGATCCAGTTCTCCCGCTGGGCGCCGCGAATGCGCAACGCCTCCAACGGCGAGATGCGCCCTGCTTGCCATGACGGGATCATCGCCGCGACCAGTGTAACCGCCACACCCACAACCACGCTCTTCACTAGACCGTCGACAGGGATACTGACACCCTCCACCTCCTGACCCAGGAACAACTCCGTCACCTGGATCAGTCCCCTTGACATCACGATGCCCAGGGCTACTCCCAGCGCGGACCCGATCACCCCCAGAATCGCCGCCTCGACCAGGATCTGTCGCGTGACCTGTCCCGACGTCATGCCGACGGTTCGCAGCGTACCTATCTCGCGTGTGCGCTCGACAACGGTCATAGAGAATGCGTTGTAGATCAGAAACGCACCAACGAACAGCGTAATAGCGCTCACTGAGCCCAGGCCGGTCTGATACGAATTCAGCATCTGGCTCACCCGCTCCCCCTGAGCCGCGGGGAACGTGACCGTGTATTGCTTGCCAAGGCGCTCCTGTAACGCCACCTTGAGTGCGTCCAGCGCGTCGCCGTCACTGGCCCCGGCTTCCGCCAAGACATCGATCTGGTCCAGGTCCCCGACTCGGCCGAACATCCTCTGAGCAGCGCCCAGCGGGACAACGCCGAACGCACCGTTGAAGAGCTGGGCTGGTCCCTCCTTCGACATGAGTCCGACGATGCGAAGACGCTCGATGCCTTCGGGTGTGATTAGCTCCAGATCACCTCCGAGTTCCAGCTCGTGCTCCTCCGCGTAGTCCTTGACGAGAACCACCTCGTAGACGTCGAGGTCGTTTGGAAGGAATTGTCCCTCCACCACCTTAGTACTCGCGGGCAGCAAGATCGGCCGATGGATCGATCCCGAATATGGTGAGTCCGCCGGACGCCATTCCGACGAAGCTCATCATAGTGTCCGACGAGGGAGCGTCGCTGGCCAACAGGGCCTGGATCTGCAGCGTCGGAACTGCGGCCTCTACGCCCGGAACGCCCGCAACCTGGCGCACCACGGACTCGGCGAAGCCTTCGGCCGTCACATCCGTCGTGGTCACAACCAGATTCGACTTCCCCGCTGCCTCACCAAACAGGTTCGCGACTGCCTCGAGTGTTGTAGCGTTGGCGACACTGATCGCCAGAATGACCGCCACGCCCATAACGATGCCGAACATCGTCAGAATCGTCCGCGACACCCGCGCACGAAGGGAACGAAGTGCCATCGACAGCGTTCTGAACATCAATTGCCCTGTTGGGTTGGGGGGTTGGTCGTGGTGGTGGCGCCACTCCCCGGACGCACGGGCGCGATGCCGCCAGCCGCTGGAGGCCGAGACGACAGCACGGGCTCTACAGTGCCAGACTCTCCAGCGCTGCGATGATCCTGCGAAGACGCTGGCTCATGTCGTCCGTGTCGCGGTTGTACACCTCGCCGGCGAGCTGTCCGTCTTTCAGCAAGACCGTGCGATCGGCATACGTGGCTGCCTTGGAGTCGTGCGTGACGATCACGACGGTCTGTCCTAGCTCGTCACAAGACCGCCGAAGGAGATCCATGAGGACCGCGCCGGTCTTCGAGTCGAGGTTCCCGGTCGGTTCATCAGCGAGCACCAGCGCAGGCTCGGTCACCAGCGCCCGGGCAATGGCCACGCGCTGCTGCTCACCTCCCGAGAGCTGATCAGGCTTATGGTGTCGCCGATCGGTCAAACCAACCAGATCGAGGAGCCCGGTGATGCGATCCTGGTACCTGCGCAGCGACTTGCCGTCGATGATCAAGGGAAGCGCGACATTCTCCTCCGTTGTGAGGGTAGGGAGAAGATTGAAGAATTGAAAGATGAAGCCCACGTTGTGCCGCCGCACCAACGTGGACTGCTTATCGTTGAGAATGGACAGCCGTTGACCGGCAAGCGTTACCTCACCGTCGGACGGTTTGTCCAGGCCACCCAGGAGATGCAGAAGTGTCGACTTCCCGCTGCCTGAGGGGCCCATGATTGCCACGAATTCCCCCGCCTCGACGACGAAGTCCACACCGGCGAGCGCATTCACGACGTGCTCGCCCATAACATACTGCTTCTGAAGCTGCCTCGCTTCAAGAATCGCCATTGCCCCCCTCCATACGCCAACCCGTGACCGACCGTCACTTGGCGTCACCATCTGTTCCCACTTGCCTCGCCGAGACCGGCGGCGCCGGGCCTTGAACCACAACCCTTGCGCGCCCGCCTCCCTCCCCGGAGGCGCTCGACACGACGTCAAATGTGTCTTAGAAAAGTCTACTTCGTTTGACGAAAGAGTCAAGCCTCCTTGTGATTGGCGCCGCGTTTCGGCGTCAAGGCCCAACACCAATGCAATCCATCGCATCTGTCCGTCCCATTCTTGCCCCACGTGTGGCGCGCCAAACTCGCCCAGCGCCGTCGCCGAGTGAGTGCGCTGCCCGCGGATCCAGAGAGTCCGTGCTTCGTCAGCGACCGCGCGGCGGAGGCTCGCGGCAGGTTGGGGTCTACACGAAGACTGCGCCAGGTCTGCTCAACCGCAGTCGAAGCGGTGTCGCCAGGCCCCGCCGTGTGCACAGCTGGCCCGCTCTGCTCTCCCGCCGACCGAGGCTGGTTCGTTTGCCGCCGCGGTACGATGGTGGTACAATGCTGCCAACTAGTACGTGGGCTCAGATCCCACTGGGGCCTTGCCGTGAACAGCACTCGTCACTTCATTCTCGGTCTGTTGAGCCAGCGCCCGAGGTCGCTTTGCGACACCAAACGGCGGCATCTCAAGGGCATCAACTGTGGCTCATGGGTGGTCCTAGCTTCGGCACGCTTTGCGCGGCACTCTATGTGCTACTGGAGAGCGGCCTTGCCGTCGTTGGGGTGGTTCCCAAGACAGGCCGGCCGTCTCACAACGTCTAAACCATTATGCGCCGGGGGCATCAGGGATTCCGCTGACTTGGTTGCCCAGCCGCAAGCCTCCGAGGTGTCTCTGAAGAGCTTCGTGATGCGTCTGATTGTGGCGGATGCTCTCCTACGGGACGGCCTGGTCGTCATAGTTGAGCAGAGACGAAAGACGGTTGCGACGCGACGCGCGGCAACGCAGGGACCCGCGCCCAGTGAAAACGAGCGCGGCGACGCGCCCCGGCGGGTTGCCCTGGAGCAGGATTGGCCGTGGCTGGTGGCAAGCTGGCCTGGCTCGACAGTGAACTGAGACTTCTATCGCCCGCTTCCTCTGAGACCGAAAAGGACAGCGCTGGTTGATCATTAGTGCGAGCAACTTACGGGTGGTCCCAGGAATCCTGCTAGGCTTGGGCTGCCCCGTGTCAACCCCGGCTCGCTTCTACGACGGGCCGTATGGGGCACAAGGAGAACTCGATGCATTTCAAGGAAGGCGACGCGGTAATGCATCCCGCTCGCGGCGCAGGACGGATATTGCGGATCGAGGAGCGGTCGTGGGAAGGTGTTCAGACACAGTACTACGTCATCGAGATGCTTGACCAGCCCCGGTCTACAGTGAGGATTCCGATAGGCCGCGCCGACGGCCTGGGACTTCGTCGGACGATGCCTGCCTCCGAACTCGGCACGATATGGGAGGTCATGCAGTCGGACTGCGAGGAGCTGCCAACTGAACACAAGGAACGGAGTAACCTCCTCAACGCGAGGTTCGCCGGCGGGGATGCGCTGCGAATCGCGGCGATCGTGCGCGACCTGACGGGCTATCAGCACGAGCACGGAAGGCTGAACACGGCCGGGGAGCCAATGTTCCGAAAAGCCCTCAAGTTCCTGGCAATGGAAGTGGCGGCCACCAAGGGAATCGATCTGGATCACGCGGAACTGCAGGTCCGCGCGCATCTACAGGAGAAAGCGCCTTCCCCCGATGCAGCGTAGGGATAAGCTCATCCCTCTACGCTGCCGACAACGCACTGTCGACGCTCGAACCTCAACGGCGTGGGCCTCCTCCTGCCTTCTGGCCGTCGTGCCTCTGAATCGAACGCCCCTATCGTCGGGGTTTCCGTGGACGCGGCTGAGGTGACGCTGCGCGGCCAACGATTCGCGTCGATCGGCCAGTCGCTCAGGACAATCGGTATGGCGCTGGTGAATTCGGTCGGCGGGACGGCCGGTGCTATCTTCAGTACCTGGTCCCTCGGGTCCGCCGGCGAGCTGACAGACCGGTAATTATTCGACGGTGCCGCCCCGTCAGCAATGCTCCAGGGAGGACTGTCGGCAGTGCAGAAACGCCGGCGGGTGAAAGTGGGCGACAAGACGATGGTTGACGTGCTCGATCCGGCCTCTGCCGCCGCCAGCCTACCCGCCTCATCCCTCGGCGAGACGCTGAGAGCCGTATCCGAGACCGCTGCGACCGGAGTGGAGAGCACCAGCGGTGTGGTTGCGCGCATCGAAAAGGCCAGAACGTCTGGGTACCGATCGGTGGGTCA
>JAUVSX010000028.1 GCA_030596915.1 Chloroflexota bacterium
GCAAGGCTCGCCTGCACCTGGCGAGTGTAGTCGGGCAGCATGATCGGTGAGGTCAGGTCCGTGTCCACCCCAGCCTCAGCCAACTCCTGGTCCCAGGCCCGCACGTGTGCCAGCGTCGGGGCACCGGGGGTGGCTCGTCGCGCCTAGACGGCTGCGGACCGCCCTGCCCGCCGCCCGAAGACGGTGATCTCGCGCAGGCTGTTACCCATTAGCCTGTTGTGGCCGTGTACGCCTCCGCTGATCTCACCCGCCAGGAAGAGCCCGGGCACTGCAGTGGATCCGTCCGGGCGCGTCCTGATGCCTCCATTCTGGTAGTGCAGCGTCGGATACACGAGTATGGGTTCTTGTGCAATGTCTATGCCAAAGCGGTCAAACTGGCGCACCATAGCCGGTAGGTTTCGCTGAATTGTGCCCTGTCCGTGGATCGCCTCGACCATCGGCGAATCGAGCCACACCCCTCGCTGGCCGCTCGACGTCAGGATACCCTTGTCGCGCTCCTGGCATTCACGGATGAACGCGGCTGCCTCCACGTCTCGCGGCTCGAGCGGGTACACGAATTGCTCCCCAAGCTTGTTGACCGGCTGCGCTCCGAGACTGCGCACCTTCTCGGTCACGAGCAGCCCCACTATCTGCTCCGGGAACGCCGCTCCGGTGGGGTGGTATTGCATACTCTCAAGGTATCCGAGAGGGGCGCCCACTCGGTAGGCCAGAACGACGCCGTCGGCTGTTGCACCGTAGTGATTTGTCGTCGGAAAGCCCTGGTAGTGGAGTCTCCCCCCGCCCCCCGTCGCCAACACAACCGCGCTGGCCCCCAGGAAGGAATAGGCGTTAGTCTCCAGATTCACCACAACCGCGCCCACTGCGCATCCGCTCTCGTCCAGCACGAGCTCTACGGCCGGAGAGAACTCGACCACGGTTATGTCAGCCTCGCGGTTTCGCACCTCGTCACGCAGCGTCCGCATGATCTCAGCACCCGTGTAGTCACGAGCCGAGTGCATGCGCATGCGGCTTGTGCCACCGCCGTGTCGCTCCACCATTGTCCCGTCAGCCTGCTTGTCGAACATCACGCCCAGGCTCTCGAGCCACGCGACAATCAGAGGGGCGTCTTTGACCAGCGCTTCGACCAGGTCAGGGTCATTCGTGAAGTGGCCGCCGCCAACGACGTCCAGGTAGTGAATCGCCGGACTATCCTCTGGTCGGTCCGCGGCCTGGATCCCGCCCTGGGCCATCATCGTATTGGCGTCGCCAAAGCGTAGCTTGGTCACCAGGGTCACGCGCGCGCCGTGCTCCTGGGCAAGCAGTGCTGCTGCCGCCCCTGCGCCGCCCCCCCCGATGATTACAACGTCGGTGCTGCCCGCCGATGCCGTCAGGTCGAAGTTGGCGCCGATGTGAGGGCGACCCTCTAGGACGTCCGCCAGCTCGAGGGGCATCCGCTGGCCCTTGCTGACACCTACGCGCACCGGCCGCATGTTCTCTTCGATGTAGTCAGGATGGAAGTCATCCAGCACCTGTTGGCGTTCCTCCAGGCTTACCGCAGGAAAGGTCTCCCTCAGTCGGCGGCCGCGTGTCGCTTCCACCCGACTGATCGAGGCCTGCATCGCTGTGGGATATCCGCTCATCGCGAGTCAGTCCTCACGGCTGCCAAGCCGGTCCTCGGGCTCGATCTCACGCGCACTGTAGCGGGCCGTCAGCTCTTGCTTGCTCAGGCTTTTGAGCTCCGCCAGATCGGCGTCGAAGTCCCCGCGCCGGATCTCCTCAAGGCGCTCCTCCAGATGCGCCGACCGCGGCACCAGATACCGGCCCGTTAGTCGGCGCGCAAGAAGGGCTATGTTGTACTGTGCCTCCTCGGCCGGACAACGCGCAGCGCACAGTCCACACATAATGCAGTCAAACGAAAGGTCGGCCATCCTCTGGATGTCGCCTTTCATGCCAGCAGCCATGTACGCCCGGACATCGATGTCCTGGGGACACGCCTTGGTACAAGCGCCGCACCCAAGGCAGCGCAACAGTTGAGGGTACGCGCCGAAGAGCGCGACCGCGCTCGGCTCGAGCTTGGTCAGGTCGTAGCTCGCTCTGCGGGCTGGGAAGAACGGTATCTGAGCCAGGTACATCCCGGACTGCACGACGGTCTGACACGCGAGCCCGGAGAAGAGCTGCGGGTCACCGTGGATACGATAGGCTGTTCCACACGCCCGGCGGAGCCCCCGTCGGCATCCGCAGCCCCGGAGCAGACGGTACCCAGCGTACTCCATCGCTGCCATGATGGGAAGTGACGGGGGCACCATGTACCGCGTGCCCATGATGTGCACCGGAATCAGGTTCTCCGGCGTCTTGCCCGTCCCAATCTCAGGATGCATAGCCCTGAATTATACCAGAGAAGGTCGATTCGTCACGGTTCTCGGCCTGTTGGATTGCCCAATCCGCACCCGTCCAACGCGCGCCTTACTCCTCGCCGATTTCTGACCACTCGTTCTCGCGGAAGGTGACCATCGGCAGAGGCTCCTCAGTGTCTCGGCCTGGCACGTAGTCAAACGTGCCCTGCAGGCGGTGCCCAATGGCCCGGAACACAGATCCGACCGGCAGTTGTACTGGGCAACTGCTCGTGCACACTCCGCACCCGACGCACGAGAGAGCCATGTGGTTGAGGCGGGTCAGATGGAAGAGAAGCGTGTCAGCCGGAAGGCGGCAAGCCCCCTTTCTCTCAGCCCAGCTCACGTACTGCATCGGCTCGTGCTCGAACGTCGGCGTCCTGAATAGGCACGTTCGGCAGCAGCAGATCGGACACACCGTCATGCAGTTGTGGCACCGCACGCAGGATGCGAATATCCTTCCCAGCCGCCTATCCGCCAATCTCGCCAGTATCTCCGCGAAACGGGCGTCTCGGACCTGCGTGCGCGCTCTGACAAGCCTTTCTACCACCTTGACTCGCCGCCCGTGCTCTTCGCCGCTGTCCAGTGCTGCCGCCACAAGTCCGAGCCTCACCGCGACGTCGTCCGGCAGGCTCACCGGAATGCCAACTCTCAGGTCCGCTCCGAAGAGCTCCAGGGTGATGTCCGTTCCCTCCGCGTGAGGCTTCTCACACATCTGGCACCCGTCACGGAAGGCGTATCCTTCCTGTGGTGCCAGATCGCCAGTCTCTGCTGATGCCAGCAACGCATCACTGTCCAGCGCTCCCCCACCCTTCGAGTCACGCAGCGCGTTGTAGACAGGAACATCATATGTCCCGAGGCAGTCGACGCCGATCGTCACAAGGTCCGCCAGGTCGGCCTGTCTGAGTTTGACAAGCTCGACCAGTGCTCGCATCTCGCACGAACGGAGCACGACGCCGATCCGTGCTCGCGGCGTGCGGAGGGAAACGTGGCCCACAACTGGGGCAGCGTTCAGGCCAAGCACCGGCGCCAGTGGGTTGGCCGCCTCGAGGAGCTCCGGATCGGCCACCAACGCTGGGGCGACAGCGCCATCCGTCGTCTCCATTGGGACGAGCACCGCGTCCACCACTTCCTCAGTGATCAGTGCCCTGAGGAAGTCCCTCACCGCCCCTAGCGTGTCGCCGTTGCTGACAGGTATGACGGCCCTCATAGGCTCATCCCCCACTGGCAGGCGTCGTGCAAGTGTTGTCCTCCATTCCGGCGGACCACGCTCGCCTTGCCAAGCCTAGGCTCGCCCGGCAAGATCACTGCAGCCCGGGGCGTCGGCCTGGCTTGCGGCGAGCTCGAGTATCCACTCGGGGAAGGCGCCGCCAGCATCCTCCTTCGCCACGGCGAAGAGCTCATCGACAACGTCGGGATAGTCGGACGCCACGTTCCGGGCGAAAGGATCGTCGGTAGTGAGATCGTGCAATATCATCCCAGTGCGATTGGCCTTTCAGTTGAACCACCACTTGCGGGTGATGACGGTCGGCGTCGAGCCCCATCCAACGGTCACATGGTCTCGCAGTCCGGGTCGCCCAGCGAGTGCGTCTTCAATGAACGCGAAGCCGTCCAGCTCGGTATCGGGCGCGACCCCGGCGGCTTCCAGGATGGCGGCTGTCAGGTCGTGGTGCTGAACGATCATATCGCTCGTACGCCCAGCGTGCTCGGCGCCAGGGAATCGGATCATGAGGGGGACGTCAACGACCTCGGGTGATGACGGATAGCCACGTTTGCCCATGTAGTCCCGGTCCCCTATGGAGTGGCCGTGGTCGGAGGTGAAGATCACGAGTGTGTTCGCCAGCAACCCGAGCACGCGCAGGCTCGCCATGAAGTACCCAAACCACCTGTCGCACATGGTCACCTCGCCGCTGTAGTTGGCGCGCGTGCGAGCCAGAAGTGCTGCCTCAACATCAGACACGTCGCCGTACGCGGAGACCACCTGTTCTTGGTCATCCTCAACGAGGTACATCTTGCGATAGTGCCTGGGCGGCAGCCACGGCTCGTGCGGGTCAAACGACTCAACCGTCAGGAAGAACTTGTCCGCGTCCTGGTTCTGTTCCAGCCACACCGCGGCTTCCTTCAGGACGCGCGGCGCGAAGTAGTCCTCTTCTTTCGTCCTGTCGTGCATGTTCATGATGCACTGCTGGATCACCTCGATCCTGCCCTGAGCTCCTCTACCGCTGAGTTCGGCAGGAAGCCAGTATGCAATCTCCTCCTCTGTCAGTCTGGGACCGGAGCGCTGCCGGTCCGTCTCCTGACCGCGTAAGAACATCCACTGGTCGAATCCGCGCCAGAAGTTCTTCGAGGGCTTGAACATGTGGTACACATCTGCAATCAAACCCGTGCGGTAGCCGGCCTCCCGCAGCATCTCTGAGAGAGTAGGCTGTTCTTCAGGAATCGGGCCCCAACCAGGGGCGCCGACGAAGTCTCCCTTGAGGCGGAAGTCGCCATTGACGAACGGATAGGTGCGGCGCCCGGTGTAGATGGCGCGCCTCGTCGGCAGGGTGGGGAGGGACTCGGGGTAGGCGCTGGTCATCACCAACGCCTCCTTGGCGAAGGCATCGAAGTGCGGGGTGTGAACCTCCCCCCACGGAGGAGACCCGTACACACTTGTGCAGTCTTTGCGCAGCGAGTCGAAGATCACGAGAATGATGTTCATGGACGTTGCTCCTTTGTTCGCGCTGTGTGGCGACGGGTGGTGGGCGACGCCGGGCTCATGGCCGGGCGAGTCTATACTTCCCACTCCCGTCGCAGGGGATTGGGCCCCTTATCCCGCATTGCCTGGGTCATCTGGGTGACAGTGTCGGCGAATCGCTGCCCCTCCGAGGCGCTGATCCACCGCACCCATATTCGATCCTCATCGTAGCCGGCTGCCTGGAGGATTTCTTTCAGGGCGATGATCCGTCGCCGAGCCTTGTAGTTTCCCGATTCGTAGTGGCAGTCGCCTGGGTGGCACCCGCCGATCAGAACACCGTCCGCGCCATCCAGTAGGGCCTTGAGAACGTAGGTGGGATCCACGGAGCCGGAGCACATCAAGCGGATGATGCGCACGTTGGGCGGGTACTGGATCCGCGACGTGCCGGCGAGATCCGCACCTGTATATGTGCACCAGTTGCAGAGGAACGCGATGATTGTTGGGTCGAATTGGCATTCGCTCATCGTGGTCATCCTCCCGGCTACGCCATAAGCGCGTCGACCTGTGCCAGCACTTGGCAAGCCGTTGCGTGCTGCAGACTGATGGCCTTCGCGGGGCACACGACGGCACACGCCCCACAGCCCTGGCACAGAAGTGCATTGACAGTTGCGACTCCCCGGAACGGATCGAGCGCCGGCGCGCCGTAGGGGCACTCTTCCACGCACAATCCGCAGTTCGCACACAGAGCAGGATTGACGATCGCCGTGGCTGCGTCAGCCTGAACTGATCCCCGCAGGAGTGGGATCAGCGCCGACGATGCTGCCGCCTTAGCATGCGCGATTGTGTCTGCTATCCCTTTTGGGCCCTGGCAACAGCCAGCGAGGTAGACACCGGCGGTCGCAGTGTCGACGGGCCGGAGCTTCGGGTGCGCCTCCAGGAAGAAGCCGTCGGGCGAACGCTGCAGCCTCAACATCGCCGACAGGCTTGCCGAGTCGGCGCCCGCCTCCATCCCGGTTGCAAGGACCACCAGGTCGACCTCGACTCCAATCGCGCGGCTCAGCAGTGTATCCTCGCCGACCAGCCGAACCCGATTCTGGCTCCGGACGATCTCCGAGACGCTCGCGCGCCGGTACAGCACGCCCTGAGCGCGGGTCTCATCATAGAACTCCTCAGCTCCCTTTCCAAAGGTGCGCACATCCGAGTAGTATACTGTGATCTCGGCGTCCGGCATGAGTCCCCGCAACTGGCGGGCCTGCTTGGCTACCACCATGCAGCACACACGCGAGCAGTAGGGATTGCCCACCTGGACGTCCCGTGACCCCACGCATTGGAGGAACGCAACTCGCCGCGGCGCGGCGCCGTTATCGCCAAGGTCACCCGCAGCCAGCCGTTGCTCCAACTCGAGCGTCGTGATCACGCTGGGGTACTGTCCATACCCTAGCTCGGGCTTGCGACGCGGGTCGAACGGGTCGAAGCCAGTGGCGACAATGACTGATCCTACCACGAGCGTCTGAGAATCACGGCTGGCGTCCACGCCCTCTCCGAGGTTGGCTCCGCGCGTCTTCACTTCGACGGTGAAGTCTCCCACGCAGCCGTCGACAGATGTCACGCTCGATCTCAGCAGAATCGTGACGTTGGGGTGGGCCGCCACACGCGAGACCAACTCCCTAAGCACCACTTGGACCTTGTCCAACGTCGGATAGGTGCGATCGAGTTCGCGTACGCGCCCGCCCAGGGAGCCTGACCTTTCGACCAGATAGGCCGAGTATCCTGCTTCCGCGACGGTCAGGGTTGCAGCAAGGCCAGCGATTCCGCCTCCGATCACAACGACACCTGGCTCCACATCGACCTGTCTCTCTTCCAGTGGCTCAAGCAGCACTGCCCGGGCTACCGCCGACGCCACGAGGCGCGTGGCTTTCTCCGTCGCGCGGGCTCTGTCGTCGTGGACCCAGGCGCACTGCTCCCGGATGTTGGCCATCTCAACCATGTAGGGATTCAGCCCCGCCTGACGGACCGCGTCGCGGAACGTTGGCTCGTGCATCCGAGGCGAGCACGCGGCAACGACGACTCGGTCCAACGCCTGCTCGGAGACATCCTCCCGGATCAGCGCTTGGCCGCGGTCAGAACACATGTACGGGTAGTCTCGGGCCAGGACTGCGCCAGGCAGCGAACGCGCAAACTCGGCCAGGCGCGCGACGTCTACGTTTGCCGCGATGTTGGTCCCGCAGTGACACACATACACGCCCACACGCGATAGTGACATCGTTCCCTACTGCCTCAGCATTCCCGTTCTGGTCCCGTCGATCGCGCCAGCGGCGCTCCTATCTGGTTGGTGACGGGCAGATCGAGGGCATCGGCCACAAGCTCCGCGACGTCCATCACCCGCAACTGGTCCTCAAGTCCTGCAACCTTGACGGCGTCTTCGAGCGTCAATAGGCAGAAGGGACAAGCGACGGCGAGCACGTCTGCTCCCGTTGCCGCAGCCTCCTCGACTCTTTGCGCCGACAAGCGCTCCTCCGGATTCGTGCCCTCGGCCCACATGCGGCCACCGCCGCCTTCGCAACAGAGGCTGCGCTCCCGATTGCGGTCCATCTCGACAAGCTGTAGGCCAGGGATAGCGTTGAGAACGGCTCGCGGTTCCTCATATATCTGGTTATGCTTGCCGAGGAAGCAGGGATCGTGGTAGGTGACGATCCTGGGTACCTCGCGATCGAACGCCAGTTGGCCGTGAGCAAGAAGGTCTGCGAGGAGCTGCGTGTAGTGAAGTACCTCCACCTTGCCCAACGCGTACTCATTCTTGAGCGCGGTGTAGCAGTGGGGCGATGTTGTGACTAGGCGGGACGCACCCGTGCGACGGATGAGTTCCCCGTTTTCCTCAACAAGCATCTCGAAAAGGCCAGCCTCGCCCATCCGCTGCACCTCGCTCCCGCAGCAGTTCTCCTCCGTCCCGAGTGTGCCAAAGTCCGTTCCCGCTTGCGAGAATACCCTGGCCAGCGTGCGCGGGACGGTCTGAAGGCGCGGATCGTAGGATGGGCTACAACCGACGAAATAAAGAAGCTCGCACCCCTCCTGCGCGGCCTTGGGCTGCGGGCCGTCGCCGACCCACGCGCTTCGGTCCTCCCGCGCGATTCCGGAAGGGTTGCCCTGCCGGAACACGCCCATGAGCGCCGCGCCAACTGTCTCAGGAATGCGGCCGCTCTCGACCATCTCGCCCCGCAAAGCGATAATGAGCTCTGCTGGGCGGACATCTTTTGGGCAGCGCTCGACGCACGTGAAACAGCACGTGCAGTCCCACAGCTCCTGGTGTGCGTGTACATCCATCTCTGGCGCCACCAGCATGTCATAGATCAGGCTCCGGATGTTAAGGGCCGTTTTCCGCGCCAGTGGGCAGCCGCCCGTGCATCTGCCACACTGGATACAGCCCATCAGTTCCATCTGCTCAACGAGGGGTTGCGTTCTCACGACTCCGTGCGCCTTCCTACCTGTGCTCCTGAACTCCGTCTGCCTCGTACCATGCCACTGGCCCGAACCATTGCCACGATCGCCGAAGCCGCCGCAGCCTTGGCTTGAGCCACCGAGTCCGGGATGTCCTTCGGACCTTGGCAGCATCCAGCGAGGAAGACCCCTGGGAGGGCCGTCTCCACCGGGCGGAACGCCGGATCGGCCTCCCTGAGGAATCCGTCGGCGGAGCGATCGAGACCCAGGAGTGCTGCAACGGTGGGTGCGTCCGCCCGAGGAACCGCGGCCGTAGCCAGGACTACGAGGTCGGCCTCTACCTCCACGGGTCTTCCCAGGAGCGTGTCTTCGGCCAATACCAGGAGTTTGCCGTTGTGGCGATATATCTCCGAAGGTTCCCCGCGACGGTACATGACCCCTTCGCCCCTCACTCGGTCGTAGAACTCCTCGTAACCTTTCCCGAATGCCCGTACATCCGTGTAGAACACAGTAATCCGGGCATCGGGGAACCTGTCTCGCACCAGGTGGGCGTGTTTTGCAGTATACATGCAGCACACGCGGGAGCAGTAGGGGACGCCGGAATGAGGGTCCCGAGACCCAACGCACTTGATGAAGACGACGTCGCTTGGTTCACGGCCGTTGACGAGCAGCTTGCCGGCCGTCGGACCTGAAGCGGACACAAGGCGCTCGAATTCCATACCTGTCATCACTTCTGGATACTGTCCATAGCCGAACTCCGGCTTCACTCGAGGGTCGATCAGGTCAAAGCCTGTTGCGACGATGATCGCGTTGACTTCTAGGTCAGCGACAGTCTCTGACTCGGCGAAATCGATGGCACCCGCATCGCACGCATCCGCGCAGGCGAACGATCTGCCGCACGAACCCCGCGTCAGGTTGAGGCAGCTAGACTCATCGATCGTGTATGCTAGCGGCACAGCCTGCACGAAGGGCACGTAGATAGCAGACCGCCGTGCAATGCCTTCGTCGAACTCGCTGCTAACGCGTCCTTTCATTCGGCACGCATCGGCGCACAGGCCGCAGCCTGTGCACACGCCGACCTTGACATAACGCGGTTTTCGCCTGACCCTCACGTGAAAGGATGGCGCTATCTCGCCAGCGCCTCCCGCTTCGCAGCGACTCGCTTTCAAAGTCTCGACTGACACCACCTCACTCAGGGTTAGGAGGTCCACGTTCGGGTGGCGGGCAACGGCCGACATCTTGGGCGTGAGAATGCACGACGAGCAGTCCAGCGTCGGGAAGGTCTTGTCGAGCTGCGCCATGCGGCCTCCGATGGCAGGCTCCCGTTCGACCAGATGGACGTGGAAGCCAGCATCAGCAATGTCTAGGGCAGCCTGGATCCCGGCGATGCCGGCGCCGATGACCAAGGCGGCCGAGCGCCGCTCTGTCAAGGTACGTGCCTCCGTCCCTGCCCCGTCGGTCTCACCGCCAGCCCGTCCCCGTCGCTGCCTTCCCGCTTCCGGCATACCATTATCGTCTCTCGTCCACTGCATCCAGAACGCTGTAGATCTGCGGCACCTCAAAGCCTTTCTGCTGGGTTGCCTTGTTCGGGCAGGCGACGATGCACGCGCCGCAGCCCTGGCATAGAACGTCTATCACCTGGGCTGTGTGTGTGTCGGCATCTAGCACGCGCGCGTCATACGGGCAGATATCGATGCACAAGCCGCAGGCCGAGCAAAGACGGGGATTCACGGTGGCGATGATGGGTGTGGCGTCGAGCTTGTCCTTCGACAGCAGGCCTACAGCACGAACCGCCGCCCCGTGCGCCTGCGCAATCGTCTCGTCTATGAACTGGGGCGAGTGTGCCATCCCACATAGATAGATCCCCTCGGCCGCGCAGTCGAGTGGCCTCAGCTTGGCGTGCGCCTCAAGGAAAAAGCCGTCCTCGTTCAGCGGGATTTTCAGGAGTCGGGCGAGCGGCCCGTTGCCTGTGCCAGGCTCGATGCCGGCGCTCAGCACAACCAAGTCCGCATCCAGCGCGAACAGCTCGTTCTCGGGCTGCACCACTACCTCCACTCGCAGCCGACCGTCTCTGCGCCCCACTTGCGGTTTCTGTTCCTCGCCATACTCGAGGAACACGACCCCGTGCCGTCGGGCCTCCCGGTAGTATCGTTCCTTGAACCCGTAACTACGGATGTCCCGATACAGGACGGTTACTCCCGTGTCCGGGCTGCACGCCTTGATCGCGAGCGCGTTCTTGATGGCCTCCGTACAGCAGATCCGGGAGCAGTACGGGTGCGCGTCGTCTCTTGATCCCACGCACTGGATCATCACCACTGACCCGACGCCTTCCAGCGCATGCCCTGCCCCTGGGCTAGCCTTGGGTTCCTCGCTCCGCACAAGACGCGCCTCTAGCTCGCGCTGGGTGATGACACGGGCTTCTCGGCCGTACATGTAGCTGTCCGGTTCGACCTGCTGCGCACCGATTGCCACCACGATGACACCGTGCTGGGCTTCCTCTCGCCCGCCGTCCTCAAGACGGACCGTCGCGCTGAAGGACCCCACGAAGCCACTGACCTCCTCAACCACGGCTGAGGTCCTCACGTCGATGTTCACATCAGACCTCACGGCGTCGACTAGCCGGCCCAGCAGCGCCTGCGGGTCAGCGTGCGCACCGTCCGTGCCCCCGCACCCGTCGATGTGGAGCGGCGTGTGGACGTGGCGCAAGTTCCCGCCAAGCTCGGGCTCCCGCTCCACGAGCGTGACGCCATACCCCTGCGTGCTGATTGACAGCGCGGCCGTCATTCCGCCCAGCCCGCCGCCGATGACCAGAGCTCGCCGTACGACTTCTGAACTTTTCTGCTCGACTGGTCGCAACCCGCGGGACTTGGCAATCGCCATCCGCACCAGATCGGCCGCCTTGGCCGTCGCACTCAGGTGGTCGGCTCTGTGCACCCAAGAGACGTGCTCCCGGATATTCGCCGTATGGGACAGGTGCGGATTAAGGCCCGCGCCCCGGATTGTGTCCTGGAAGAGCGGTTCGTGAGTGCGCGGCGTGCAGGACGCAACCACCACGCGGTTCAGGCCCTGCTCCCTAATCACCTCCTGTATGTGCTCCTGGGTGTCCTGCGAGCACGTGTAGAGATTGCGCTCGGCATGGACAACGTCGGGCAGATGACTGGCATGCGATACCACCTCGGGCACATCGACGACGGCCCCGATGTTAATGCCGCAGTGGCAGATGAACACGCCCACGCGCGGGGGCTCATCGCTCACATCCCGCTCAGCCGGCCAGACTCGCTCTCGAGTCAGCGTTCCTCGCGCATCCGCGAGCAGGGCCGAAGCCCGCGCCGCCGCGCACGAAGCGCCGATGACTGTCCCCGGAATGTCCCGGGGCTCACCGAAGGTGCCTGATGCATAGATGCCTTCAGCGATGGCGCCGCTCGGATGCGTGGTCGTCGCCGGAAGATACGCCGGAGACTCGGCGAAACCGTATTCGTTCAACCCGATGCCGAGTCGTCCCGCCAAGGCCTGAGCGTCGTCGGAAGGCTTCATCCCCACCGACAGCACAACCAGGTCGAAGATCTCCTCCACGCTGTGGCCGGCGGGAGAGGCGTACTCTACGCGTAGGTCGCCTGTCGCCGGTACCCCCGTGACCCTACTGACCATACTTCGTACGTAGCGCACCCCATTCTCCTCCTCGGCGCGCGCGACGTACTGCTCAAACCCCTTGCCATACGAACGAATGTCAATGTAGAAGATAACGGACTCGACCCTGGGATCGTGCTCCTTGGCGATGACGGCTTCCTTCGTCGCGACCATGCAACACACAGATGAGCAGTAGCCGTGGTCGAGGGACGTATCACGACAGCCGACGCATTGGATGAAGGCTACCTTGCGCGGGCGCTTGCCGTCGGATGGGCGCCGCAGCTCGCCCGCCCAGGGCCCCGAGGCCGAGAGCATCCGCTCGAACTCGGCGCTAGTCACCACATTCGGAAGACGTCCGTATCCGAACTCGGGGCGAATCGTGCCCGGCATCGTCGCGGCGCCGGGCATCAGGAGGACTGCCCCGACAGCCAGATCCACCGTCTCTTCGATCATCTCGTGGTCGATGCAGTTCTTCTCACACGCCAGAACGCACTGCAAGCACTCGGAGCAGACGCCGCAGGACAAACAGCGTTGGGCCTCGGCGATAGCTTCATCCTCGGTGAACGCTGGGTATACCTCGCCAAAGCTGTGCACACGTTCATCCGCAGCCAGTTTGGTGACCTCCGTCCGGCCTGCTGGCGAAACGCCAGGATCCTCGATCTTGGTTCTGGCCTCCTCTTCAGAGAGTTCGGCCACCGGTATCGCGGCGTCAAGCTCCGCAAGTCCGCAGCCTCGGAGATAGGCATCGACCGACCGCGCTGCACGCTGCCCCGCTGCGATGGCATCCACGACGAACCGGGTACCTGTCACGGCATCGCCCCCGGCGAAGAGCCCCGGCACCGGAGTCGCCATCGTGTCTGGATCTGCGGCAGCGTAGCCTCCGCGGGCCTGCGCTTCCTCCGGAAGGCAGGATGTGTCTGGGCGCTGCCCGATTGCGAATATGACCACGTCTGTCTCGATGACGTGC
>JAUVSX010000061.1 GCA_030596915.1 Chloroflexota bacterium
AGGTCGAACAGGTCATAGTGCAGGCGCCGTGGTTGGCTGCGTATTGGACCCCGGTAGACCTCTTGCCCGTTGACGTAGAGCACGTAGCGCGAGTCGGCGCTGATGCGCGCCGGGGCTCGCACCGGGGCGCGCTCAAGCTCGACCGTCTTGCGGGACAGCCCCCGGGCTTCGGGGCGCGGGCCGGTCTCGGCCATTCCGAACGGGCCGCTGGGCGCTGCCGGCTCGACCCAGATCCAGTGGCCGCGCCAGCGGATTCCCGGGAAGTCCGCGGGTGTGACCTGTATCGCCTTCTGCGCATTCGTTAGAGCGGACGGTGCTATTGCCATTGTGCCGCCTTCGTTAGGTCGGCTGTAAGGGGTGTGGTTGGTACTCTTCCAGCGTCCCCAACGTCGCCACCAGGTTCTGGTATCCAACGAGAGGGTACCCGCCCGGTGCGGGCTGCAGGCGCAGCCCATTCATCAATACACCCGCCGGCGTGCGGCTGACCTCTTCTGGCAGCAGCAGTTCGCGGTGGAACCCGCGCGCGGCGGCGTCCAGGATATTACGCGATCGCTCGGCCAGGCGCCGGTGGCGCTTCGCTATGGCTGCTGATTGCTCGGCAACGGCCGACCTCGCCATAGATGCCCCTCATCTGAGAGGGTACGCGGAGTATTCCCGTACTGTCTCGAACATCGCCAGCAGGTTCTCTACGGGCGTGCGCGCCTGGATGTTGTGGATAGTCGCGAAGACGAAACCGCCGCCGGGACCGAAGATGCGGATACGCTCTCGCACTTCGGTGCGCACCTCCTCAGGCGTGCCGAAAGGCAGTGTGTGCTGTGTGTCGACGCCGCCGCCCCAGAAGACAATCTGGTCGCCGAAACGGTCCTTCAGGAACTGCGGATCCATCCCGGCGGCCGACGTCTGCACCGGGTTGAGGATGTCGAATCCGGCCTCGATGAAGTCGGGCAGCAGGGCCACGACCGAACCGCAGCAGTGCATGTATGTCTTCCATGTCGTGTTCTCGTGGACCCAGTCGTTGATAGCCTTGTGGAAGGGCTTGAAGAGCTGGCGATAGGACTTCGGCGAGATCAACGGTCCCGTCTGCATACCGAAGTCGGTCGCCGTCGTCAGGAGCACGTCGATCTTCTCGCCGACAGCGGCGTGGGCCTTGGCCAGGCTGGCCAGCCCCACCTCGCACTGGCGCTCAAACACCTTCCAGATGTAGTCCGGACGCGAGACGATGCTCACGTACCACTCGGTCCAGTCGCGGATGCCCTTGGGATGCTTGAGGGCGGGCCCCGGAATCAGCGCGGCGTCGCCGAAGCTCAGGTTGGCGAAGGCGCCCAGGATAGCCTTGTCGCTGGTATCCCACAGAGAATCAGAGGCCTGCTTGAGCATCGGGACAACTGCATCCGGCAGCTCGGCGAACTCCTCCATATTGTCCTCAGGGTTCAGCCTGGCCTCGTCGATCGGCCCCTGCCGCACAATCGGGTCAAAGTAGAAGCCATCCTTGGGCATGCGGGCGCTGGGGGTCGCCGAGCGGTTGCCCCCGGGGTACTGGACGATCGACCCGTCAGGCTCGGGGTCGGTATTGAAGAGACCCGGCACAAGGACTGGTGTGCCATCGAACAGCGTCCAGGGCTTCCAGTCGCTGTTGGGGAAACCGAACATGGTGCCCCCCATAGGGGGCATCACAATGTCGGACTCCAGACCTACTGCCTCGAGTAGGTCTGGTTTGATCTCGCCGAGCATCTGGAATGGCTCGACCACCTTGACCGGTGTGCCGGGCGAGTCCAGTTCCAGAGCCTGGCGCAGCTTGTAGACGGTGCTGGCCGCGATGCCGGACAGTGCTGTGCCCAGGTCGAAAGGCACGCGATCAGGCTCCTTGTGATTCAGGGCCAGCGTGACGCGTTCACGAGAGTTCATCTTGGGCCTCCTGGTGATGCCGCCACGTGTCGTGAGTGCATAGTCAGTAGATACGCAACCGCGTTGCCTGTCAAGTTTTTCGAGGGCGACCGGGACTGTACGGGCACGCCACGGTGCGTTGCATGTTCCGCGATGCGATGCACCTGGTCTTCAGCGGGATACGACCCTGCGATGCCTGGCGTGCATCCGGAGGCAGGCACAAACCGCGGCAACGGTCCCGGCCTACTGTGCCAGATTGCCGCCGCCTTGCTTCTCGCTCACCGGCTCCCGCGATCTGTGCTATAATGACATACACTGCGACACGGGGCAAGTGCGCGCCAGGAGGAACCGAAGATGGAATTCGGCCGACTAGGAATACCAGAGAATGAACTGACCGAGTTCTGCCAGCGCTGGGGCATTGCCGAGCTTGCAGTGTTTGGGTCGGTCCTTCGTGAGGACTTCGGCCCGCAGAGTGATCTGGACATCATTATCACGAGGGGACCGGGGCCAGCGTGGAGTCTGCTGGACCATCTTCGGATGCCGCGCGACACGCCTGAGGCAGCTCATCTCCTCGTCGACACTCAGGTTGTGGAAGAACGAGTCACAGCAGATGATCGTGTTGAAGCTGGCACCCAGAGCGAAGTTCGACATGCTCTGGTTCTCGATGCGTATACGGTGTGATATGGCCGGTGGCTGTTCATTCAGCTTCTCTTTGAAGAGGTTGAGCATCCCCGCCGACCGGTCAATGGCGGTGACCTCGAACCCCTCCCGCGCGAGCAGAAGCGCCAGCCTTCCCGTTCCGCAGGCAAGATCGAGAACCGGTCCGCCGAACGCCCTGGCATGGCTCAGGTACCAGGCTAGCTCAGCTCCGCCGCTTATGCCAAAGGCCTCGTCATAGTACTTGACGACGAGATCTGCTGTCTCTGAGCCGTACATGGCTGGGTCTTCCTTCTGGGTCTGAACTGACGCCAGGCATCGACCGCCCCCGCCGGTCGGATCGGAAACGTGTCCGGTCTGTAGGCTCGACGGCGCCGTGCGAGATTGGCTGGGCGAAGGCCTCACAGCGGCTGTGAGAAGGCCTCGAAGAAGGCGATGTTCTCCTTGATCATCTCCGGGATCGCCAAGTCGTAGGGACACTTGTCCACGCATTCCCCACACTCAATGCACGCCCTGGCCTGTTCGACGGGCTCTACGAGCATCTCCAGGACTTTCTCTCGGGTCATCTGCCTAGCGAAGATGCTCGCGAATGCCACCGTCGAGATGGGAACCCCCTGGGGGCAGGGCTGGCAGTAGCCACACCCCCGGCAAAAACGGTCGCCGAGGAGCTCCTCGATCCGCTCCATCTCCGCCAAGTCGTCCGCCGTGAGCAGCGCGCCCTCCTCCCAAACCCGGACGTTCTGTGCCATCTCGGACACGCGCTCGATCCCGATGCAGGGGATGAGGTCGGGATATGTCTTGAGGAACTTGAGGCACAGTTCGGCGTTGGTGATGCGGCCGCCACCGAGGGGCTTCATCGCCAAGACAGCCACCCCTTGTGCCTGCGCCTTCGGAAGGAATCTGCCATCGATCCACTCCCTGCTGATGAAGTTGGCCGGGACCATCGCCACCGACACTGACGGGATGTCCAGCGCCTTGAGCGCCAGCTCGATGCGGTGCGCCGAGAAGCCGAGGAACCGCACCTTTCCCGCTCGGACGGCGTCCTCGGCGATCTCCAAGATCCCCCCGGGCCCGAGGAAGCACCCCTCCTCGATCGCGCCGCCTCCGTGGAAGAAGAGCACGTCCAGATAGTCGGTCTGCAGCCGCTCCAGGCTCTCGTCGATATGGGTCCTGAACAGATCTGGCTCGTGAGCGTGTGACTTGGACATGATGATGACTTCGTTGCGGATGCCCAGGAGGGCCTCGCCGAGCCGCAGCTCGGTGTCGCCGTAGGCCCGGGCGGTATCGAACCAGTTGATGCCCAGGTCCATCACGCCCCGAACGACCTCGACGCTCTCCGCCCACGGCCGCCGCCCGATCTGAATCACGCCCATCCCCAGGGGCGACACCTCCAGTCCGGTGCTTCCCAATTCAATCTTGTCCACAGCGTTGTCTCCTTGTCTGTGTGTGTCCGCGCGGTGCTGATCCTTCTCTCCCTGACCTGCTACGCGCCTTTCAGCCCCAGAACCCTGTTCGCGAAACGCAGCATTAGCTCCTGGTGGTCGATTGACAGCTCCACCTGCGCCCAGCCGGCGTGGCCTGCGTCGAACCACACGACCTCGATCGGCTTGCCTAGCGAGCGCATCCTCCCTTCGTATGCGCGTACGGGCCGTGGCGTTGTCCGCGTGTCATTGTGACCCTGAATGATCAGGACGGGTGCCGCGACGTCCTCCACGTACGTGATGGGAGAGCTGGCCGCGTACTGCTCGGGCTTCTCTTCCGGCGTGCCGCCGAAGAGCGCCGCCATGTATCCCCTGAGCGTGTCCGCGGAATCCTCGTACATCACTGCCCAGTCGGCGACGGCGACAATAGCCATGCCGCCGGCCCACAGGTCGGGACGCTTGCCCAGCGCGAGGAGCGTCAGGTAGCCGCCGTAGGACCTGCCCGTGAGCAGGATTTCTTTGGGCCTGGCAATGCCATGGTCAACCAACCAGGCACGCGCAGCCGCCATACCCTCGACCTCCCAGTGACCGAGATTGCCCCATATCTGCTCCTGGAACGCGCGGCCAAACGTCGTCGAGCCTCGGAAGTTGATCATCAGGTAGGCATAGCCGTAGTCGAGCCAGGCCTGGGCACCGGGGGAGAACGCCTCAGTCACCGCATACTCCGGGCCGCCGTGCGTTTCCAGAATCGTCGGAAATGGCCCCTCCCCGTCGGGCAGACCGAGCCATCCCTGAATCCCCTCACCATCGGACGAGCTGAACGTGATCGAGCGCCAAGGATGGCTTGGCGGCACCTCGCCAGCGGCTAGCACCGTCCGCAGATGAGCGCCCGTCTCACCGTCTAGCGCGATGAGCTGCGAGGGGTGCGTCGAGTCCTGCCATCCAGCGTAAATGTCACCTTCGGGCCCCCAGTAGATGTCACCACTGCCGGAGTCGAAGGTCCCTGGCGGGTGTTCTAGGCGCTGCAAGCTATGCCCGATGAGATCGTACACATAGAGCTGCTGGACGGCACGGCAATGCTGGCACAGCAGGATGCGCCGCCCGTCGGGCGACCAGTCCACAGGGACGACATCCCCGCTGAGATCGGTGAGCGCCAGACCGACGCGCTCGCCGGTCCGCGGGTTCCAGACGAGCGGCCTCCTGACGCCCGACCGGTTCGTTGCCGCCAGCATGCGCTGGTCGCCAGCGACTGGCGAGAAGCCGGCGCCCCTTATGCTGCTCTCCGGCCCATCCCACAGCTCGGCGATCCGCGCGCCACTCGTCGCGTCGAAGGCGACCAGGCTGTAGTGCTGAAGACGCGTGCGTTCTGTTGACCCTATCACAGCGATCTCGCCACCCTGAGACAGGAATACGCCGCTCGTCAGGCGCTTGCTCTGATGGAGCAACCGCGGTTCGCCGACTGTGCTGTCGGGACCCAGGTCGAGGCAGTAGAACTGAAAACCTTGCACGCCGACTGCGATGAAGGCCGCGCGGTTACCTGCGAGGCTCACACTCAGGTCGAACGAGCTGTATGGCGGCAGACCTGGCGTGAGGTCCTCTGGCTCCCCGCCCTCGAAGGGGACCCACACGTAGTGGCCGATCTCGTTGCCCTGCGCGTCGTCGAGGAAGGTGACGTAGCGCCCGTCTGGCGAGAGCTGGCCGAATGGCACCCCCTCTGGCCGGTCGGTGAGCTGCGTGAGCTGGCCCGTTGGCACGTCCCAGGCGTACAGTTGATATACGCCCGACCTGTTAGTAGATGTCAGGCCTCGCGTCGGCGCTCCTCTGGCAAGCTGCGTCCACAGGATCGCTGGTGCGCGGTAGCGCCGCTTCCACGGTGCTGCGTCGTCCACGCGCAGTTGAGCGGTCACTTGATCCTCCGTGCCTACTTTGACGTGTGGTCTCGTTTCCCTTTGGGCTTGATTGAGCTCAGCTCTATTCCTCGAACTGCGGAATCCTCACCGGGCCACCTTGCTCGATGGCGTCCTTCACGACGAGGCACGCCACCGTGCTCTTCGCGCCCTCAAGACAATTGATCAGCGGTTCCCGCCCATCGACCAGACAGTCGATGAAGTGGTCATCCTCGGGCCTGTAGGGATGGCCTTCAATGGGCTGAACCGGCAGAGGCATCCACTCATCCGTCCCCGCCAAGCAGATCCGGTCGTCGATGATCGTCGCTTCCGAGCCGAACACGCGGGCGCCGTGTCTCTGCGTGCACGCCGGCACCCAGGTGACGGCCACCTTCCCTACACAGCCGCTGGCGAACCGGTATATGGCGAGTGTCGTCGGATGCGCCGGCTCCGGCCGGACCATCCTATTGGCGTAGGCCTGACCCTCCACCACGTCGCCAACGTACCACCGAGGGATGTCCAGCGGATGGATGCCGTCCGACCCGAAGGGGTCCTCCATGTGGCGATACCCTCTCAGGTCGTGTATGTAGTCGCTCTCCGCGTAGAACACCTCGCCCAGTACGCCCTCATCAATGGTGCGCTTGATCATCTGCGAAAGCGGATTGAACCGACGGATCAGACCGGTCATCACGCGCAGACCGGTCTGACGCCAGAGCTCGACGATCCTGGCGACACTCGCCACCTCCATCGCCATCGGCTTCTCGACGAATACGTGCTTGCCAGCCTCGAGCGCCCGGATCGTGGACGCCCCATGGAAGGGGTTGGGCGCGCAGATGGCGACCATATCGATGTCATCGCGCTCCAGAATGCTGAGGTCGCGGTGGACGTTGGCAATGCCATACCGGCCCGCCACTTCATTGGCGAGCCCCTCGTCGACGTCGCAAATGGCGACGACGCGGGCGCGAGGGTGGTGTTCATAGTTGGCAAGGTGTTCCCTGCCGTTGGGACCGAGCCCGATCACTCCCACCTTGACCACGTCCACTGCTGTCCACATCGCGCCTACGCCTGCCTTCTGCCCGCCCGACCTGCCGGCGCCGGATCGTCAGCCAGTCGGTGCGTCACCAGCACGCTACGGACATGCTTCGGGCCAATCCCTAACACAGGGTTAGGAGCGCGCCTGAGCCCGCGCCTCAATGATCGTGCGCCAGGCGTCATCCATCGTGGCCGGAATCTCCGTCAGCTCACTGCCCGGTTTGCGCGCGAGCGTCAACGCGCCGCTTGGGCAGGTCGATACGCACAGCCCGCAGCCAATGCAACGGTCGGCGTCCAGCGCGACGCGGTCGCCGTCCTCGGCGAAGGCCTGCATCTGGCACCGCTCCAGGCACGTCCAGCAGCCCTGGCACATCTCGGGATCAAGCCGGGCGATGAACGAACTGGCGACCGCTTCCACGGGCTTGGGACGGCGTTGGAGCCCTCGCAGAACGCCACAGCAACAGCCACAGCAACAGCAGATGGCGCCGATGTACTGGGAATTGGTTGGCTGCAGCACAAGATTGGCCGCATCCGCCCGGGCGAGGATCTCCCTCACCTCGGACCGGTCGATCGCGCGGCCGCGGCCGTCGCGCACATAGTAGTCCGCGAAGTCGCCAAACATCAGACAGCTCTCCTCCGGCGCATCACAGCCGCCGCCCGTCATCTTGGCGTGGCGCCGGCAGATGCACGGCGCTACCGCGAAGCGGTCTTGGGCGCGTATCAGCTCGTCGACTCGCTCGTACGGGAGCGCCTCCAGATGGGGCTCGACACTCTCGCCAATGGGAATGGTGCGCATCTGGGGAATGGTTTGGACAGGCGGGCGTGGCGCTATTGTGCCCCAGTACTCCTCCAGGTCGTGCAGGAACCCCTCGCTGAGCCGGTTCACCTGGAACTCGTAGATCCCGATGACCATGGGCACAGCCTGGTAGAGGGTCGGACCGTCCCCCGGCTGAACCGAGAAGATGAGGCCTTTGTGGGCCATCTCGGATAGCCGTTGCTCCGTCTCGGCGAGCGGCAGACCTGCCTTCACCGCGACCGCCTGGGCATCCTCTCGATCAAGGGTCAGGTGCGTGGCCAGTTCGGCCTCCGCTGGAGTAAACAGCCTCCTCAACAGACGTAGGTCCGCGCCCGTCTCGCTTGGGGCGAACCCGCCTGGTAGCCGGTCAAGGTGATCGGCCAACTTCCGGTAGATGTGCTCGTCCATAATAACCTCCCCAACCCTTATGCCACGAATTGCATCAATTGCACGGCCTTATCTGCTTTGATTCGTGGGAATTCGTGCCATTCGTGGCGGACTCAAAGATCCTGCTCAGTCCACGATGGCCTGGTACACGGCGACCTTGAAGTCGTCCCCGATCAGATGATAGCCGTTGGGCTGGAACTGGGCCATCTGGATTCCGATCAGATCCACCCTTGGGTCGATCCAGAACGAGGTGCTCGCAGCGCCGCCCCAGCTAAATGCACCTGCCGAGCCCACGCACTGGCACTGGCCCACGTCCACCAGTACACCGAAACCCAATCCGTATCCAACGCCTGGGCTGTACACGCCTGCGATCTCATAGGGGAGCAGCTCAGGCGCCAGGTGGTTCGTCGACATCAGCTCGACTGTCTTGCGGCCCAGAACTCGTGTTCCCTCCAGCTCACCGTTGTTGAGTAGCATCTGGCAGAAGCCCCAGTAGTCCGCGGCCGTCGAAACCAGGCCATGACCACCTCTGAACGCGCTGTGGGGTCGGGTTTCCAGGCCGTCGGGACGTGAGATCAGGTCATTGAGCCCGGCCTCTGCGCCCATCCACCACCCCGTGGCCGTAGCGCCGGGCTCAAGCACGTCCAGGGACCCGTACATCGACGCCAATCGATCCAGCTTCTCGTGGGGCACGTAGTATCCCGTATCGACCATACGCAGCGGCTCGAACAGAGTGTCGCGGAGATAGACATCGAGCGCCTGGCCGCTGAGGACCTCTATCAGGTGGGCGACGACGTCGTAGGCGAAACTGTAGCGGAACGCGGCGCCTGGCTGGTACGCCAAGGGCAGCTCGGTCAGGGCCTCGACGAATTCCCTCAGAGGTAGCTCATTGCTGAGTCGCGACTCCCGGTACATTGCCTCAACGGGTCCGTACTCGAGGAAGTGATACGTGAGCCCAGAGGTGTGGGTCAGCAGATGCCGGATCGTTACCGGGCGGTCCAGTTCGACCAGTTCGCCACTCCCCTCGTCCTCCCCCGCGTAGACCTTGAGGTCACCGAAGGCCGGGATGTGCTTGGCGACCGGATCGTAGAGCTGGAAGCGTCCCTGCTCGTAGAGCGTCATCAACGCGACGCAGATGATGGGTTTCGTCATCGAGTAGATTCGAAAGATGGTGTCCACCTGCATCGGCCTGGCGTTCTCGCGATCCATCAGGCCGGCGCAATCCAGGTGAACCACCTCTCCCCGACGAGCCACGAGCGTGACTGCGCCGGCGATCTTGTCGTCGCCGATGTGCTTCTGGATCGCCGGCCCGATGCGGGCGAGACGCTCCGAGGACAGACCAACCGCTTCGGCCTCAACCGTCACATTCATCGTTTGCCTCCTTGAATAAGTATCGTCGCCACCCTCCCGCTTGCCTGGCGCCGCCCCGCCGTCCTCCGCCCGCAGCAGAAGGAGGTCCTGACACGGAACCGACACACCGTCGTGCGCCCCGCCACCCCAGACGACCGTAGCCGCTCAACCCCCTACTCAAGCGGCTGCGCCCCAATCCTGCTTCCACAAGAGCCGCGACACCGTGCGACTCTGTGCGACCCTGCTCAACGCCCACATCATACACCAGTCAGGACCTACAATCAACGTTCGGTTGCCTCTGGCGGCGCTCACGCGAGGACCGAAGGACCAAGGCCAATACGGTCGCAAACTGCAGTTGCAGCCAGTTCGGGTGCCGGGTAGAATGACCGAGGCGGCAGGGAGACGCGGAGCAGGAAACGTCAATTGCTCGGCCCACACGTGCACTGAAGACGGCGCGCCCGCAACACCGGCGCTCAGGTGAAGAGATCCAGAGGATAAGCTCCAAGAAAACGCAAGGGGAGGATGAACTATGTCCGACAACACTCGGAAGCGGCCCGGGCTGGTCAGTTTCGCAGCGCTAATGATGATTCTGGTGGGCGGACTTGGCATCGTGACGGCGGTGCAGGAGTTCTCGGGCGCAACCTGGCTCGAGGACGTGGTCTTCGGCCTCTTTGGCAGGAGCATGGTCACCTGGGGCATCATCGACGTCATCATCGCCGTCGCCTCTCTGGTCGCGGGGAGCGGCATCGGGCGCGGAAGCCAGGGGGGACGCTGGATTGGCATCGTGTTCGCCATGATCGGTATCATCAGATGGTCGTTCTTCCTCCCGTTTGAGCCAGTCGCGGCCCTGATTGTGATTGGTATCGATCTGCTGGTCCTCTACGGCCTGACCGAGTACGAGGCTTTCTTCCTCTAGCCGGCTGACGGACAACACCTGGCGGATCTGGGGCAGCCCAGCGCGCTGAGGATGACCGTTGGGCAGCGCCGAGCACTCACCTGACGGCTGGGTCCTTGCATCAGGCGCCGTCCAGGCATCCGCTG
>JAUVSX010000083.1 GCA_030596915.1 Chloroflexota bacterium
CATGCGCTGTTCCAGCGGCGCACCTCCGCGATCGCATCCTTGCGCTCCTGGCCTTGCAGCAGGTCTATGTAGATGTAGTCAAACTGTACGTCCAGCTCCTCGAGGAGCCGTCGCGTCCGCCTGCACCAGACGCAGGTAGATAGCCCGTAGAAGACAACGCGGTGCTCATTGTGGGTTCCGGGTGCGGTGCCCCTTGAGTCGGGCATAGACAGGCTCCTCTCTGTATGATCGCCGCGTCCTAGCGACTGGCGATCTGCGGATCTGGGTTCTGAGGCCCGCCGCAATCAGGCGTGTAGCACGTCGCATCAACAAACACACACTTCTGGTCGCAGCCGGGGCACACCTCCGGGGGCGTCTGCGCCTGAAGCATGTACCCACACTCTGAGCACTTCCACCAGTGTTTCTGTTCTTCCATCAGGGTCTCCTCAGATATGGACCTATGTGGTCTGCCGTTTGCCGTATTTGGGCAGCGGCGCCAATGTCCGATTCCCGCCCCCCATTGGCATCAGGGACCGTAGGTTTCTGTGAGATGCACGGCGAGTATGGCCTGCTCGTCCTCGGTCAGGTTGGCGCCCTTGCTGACCATACGCGCCACATTCGCGTCCCACTCCTCGCGCGTCTTGCTCGCCAGCTCGATTCGTCCCAGGTCGTGGCATTCTGTGCACCGATCTTCGAGCAGCACTGCGCCTTCCAACACGGTCCCCCCAGAGTCCTCGGCAGACGGAGCCTCAGTGCCCTCCGCCGGCGCCGGGCCGCTGCACGCCAACGCGACCACCCCTGCGACGATCACTACAACAATCGCCAACATCCCAGCCTTACCCCTGCGCATCTTCGTTCCTCCCGCGTGCTCGATACCTACCGGGCGCTCTTCCGCCCTCTCCCCGATCTAGCCAGACTTGATCAGGCGAGCGAACCTGGCGCCGAACTGCTGTGCTGTCAGAAGGTCCTCCTGGGTCGGCCCCCCCGCGAACTCGTACGAGTCCGTGAGGTCCCACTTCATCGGCTCGAGAAGGCGTTTCAGGTGGCGCAGCGCGCCGCCACTCCAACCGTGGCTGCCGAACCACGCTACTTTCCTGTTCCGTATGTGCTTCTGCGCTGCCATCTGGAGCATCTGAGCCATCGGTGGGAATAGCGATCCCTCGTACGTGGGGGCGCCGACAAGCACACCCTGCTGGGTCCAGAGCGAGGGCAGGATGTAGCTAGAGTGGGTGCGGGTGACGTCGAAGATGCTCACCGGCACACCCTCCTGAGACACCCCTTGCGCAACGGCGTTCATCATCTCCTCGGTATTGCCGTACATCGACCCGTAGAGCATCGTGATGCCTGGCTCGGCGGGTCCAGTCGCGTACCCGGCCCACTTTCTGTACAGCTCGACGATATGCTCTGGCTTGTCACGCCATATGAGACCGTGCGAGGGCGCAATCACGGATATCGGCACGTCGGCGAGCTTTGCGATAGCCTGGAGCACTGGCCTGCTGAAGACAGCCACGATGTTGGCGTAGTAGCGCAGCGCCTCGCGCTCGTAGAAGTCCGGATCTGTACACTCGTCGTCGAAGATGGCCCCCCTAAGCGCCCCGTACCCCCCGAAGGCGTCGCACGCGAACAGAATCTGCTCGGTCGTCTCGTAGGTCACCATCGTTTCGGGCCAGTGTACGAAAGGCGTGTGCACGAACTGCACAGTATGCCGCCCCAGGGAAAGCGTCTCGCCGTCCTCAACAACTCGGATGCCATCCGTGATGCCGTAGAAGGATTCCAGCAACGGTACTGTCTTGGCAGAACCCAGTATCGTGATCTGTGGAGCGATCCTGCGCAAGGTGCGCAGAATGCCCGAATGATCGGGTTCCATATGATTGACGATCACGTAGTCCAGTTGGGAAATATCACTGACCTGATGAATCTGTTCGAGGAATTCGTCCGTCTTGAATTCCTTGGTCAGATCGACGAGGGTGGTCTTCTCATCGCAAATGAGATAGGCGTTGTACGAGACCCCCTCCTGGGCGACCGGCCACATGCCCTCGAACAGGTCAGTCGTGCGGTCGTTGACTCCGATCCAGTAGATATCCGGTCTGATCTCAACAGGCGGCATTAGTAGCTACAACTCCCGCGCCAAGCGGCGCACGTGGGATTTCTCCTCGTTGATGATACGCGTGATGGTGTCGCGATCCTGATCACTCACCATTTCCCGGAGATCGTAGAAGAACAGCAGCGTGTCCTCCTCGAAACCCAACGCGATGCGGACTGCCGTCTCCCGATCCCCGGCCTTGCGCGCGTTGGCCAGAGCCTTGTCTGGACCCGAGAAAAGCGCTTGGTCCAGGGCGACGTGCAGGTACATCGAGTACTCGTCCTGTTCAGGGGCGAGCATCTCGGGGCCGGGCTCGACCCGGCCCAACAGCTTCTTGAAGAGCTTGTAGTGACCGCGCTCCTGCGCGGCCAGGAACTCGAATAGATCACTTACGCCGGGAATGGAGGTCTCGGCGGCGACGGCCGTGTAGAAGGCCTCCCCGTTCTCCTCGATCTCCATGGCCATTTCCAAGCCTTGAGCGGCGGTAAACACTGCCATTATGATGCTCCTTTTGATCCTGTGATGGATGTCTTGATTTCAGGCCCAGCACGCTACTGGTGCTTGCGGGGCGTGGCCAAGGCGCTATCCCACAGGCCGTGTGGGACCGCACTGGCCGGGTTCATCTACGCGTCGGCCGGCGCCGGGCCTACCACCCGCCCTATGCAATCACGCAGATCGCCTTCGGCTGCTTCCCGCGCAGAGCGATGCTCTCGAGCACCCTGAACCGGTGGTCCATACCCTCTGGGCCGAGGTAGGCGGTGACCATGTCCTGCCCCATAGCCAGGTCGAGGTAGTGAGCGCCGCGGGCCACCATCAGCGCCCGCGATGCCCCCAAGACCTGCGTATGCAGGATGCCACCATCCGCAATGGCCTCCACCAGCTTGTACTCGAGCCGTCCTGATCCCCGGTACGGTCGCTGCAGCATCGCATACAGATCTGGGCTGACGACCAGCGTGTACGGGCCGACGAAGCCGGACCCAGCCAGGGACGCGCTCGCAGCAGACGCGTCACCCAAGGCGTTTCCCGACGTCCCCCAGTCGCTGAGCGGGATTGACTGGGCACTCGCGGCGCCGGCTATCCCCTGTATGACAAGGTCGTCCTCAGCGCGGGCGACAGCCGCGGCGGCAGCGGCCGCCGGGCCGAGTTCCAACCCACGGCCGTACTGGCGGGCGGCTTCAATGTCTCGCCAGGAAAGCAGGAAATCCTTATGAATCAGCGGTATGGGGATGAATGTGCGCGATGCCACTCGGGCTACCTCGCACTCATCCGTCTCGCAGGTGCAGCCCGCCTCGTCGTGGGTGCACGCTCCGTCTGCCTCGATCGTATCGAGTCGTATCACCTCCGTGCCGATGCCGAATGGTCCGGCCAAATCGACGAACCGGCGTCCCACCAGCAGCCCGCGGGCCACCGAAACGACCACCTCGTCCAGCTTCTCCCATTCGCCGTCTGTCAGCGGTGCATCGTCCCGCATCAAATAGTCTGTCATTGTTTCCTCCTACCAATGTCGCATGTCGTTAGTCAGCATCAGCACCAAACAGGCTGCCGACGGTGAGTTCGGGACCAGCATCGCGTACGTCGGCTGGTGTCTCCGGCGTGGCAAGTTCGCATCCGGAGGCCTCCTCTACTGCTGCCAGCAGGTCGCTGAAGACCTCGTCGTGGTATATCTCGTGATCGCGGATGCGCGCCAGCAGCTCGCGGAGCTCGCCATCAGATACCTGCCCGATCTGCCGAGTGTAATCGGCCGTGGCGGCACGTTCAGCGTCAATGTCGGCCTGAAGCATCTCTGCCGCACTGCCGGTCAGGGCCAACGCGCCCCGCCCAATGACGGGGTGCCCATCACGTTCGGCGACCTCCTCGGCAAGCCACCCCAAGTGCTGCATCTCATTGATGGCCTGCATCTCCAGCTCACGGCCGATCTCGCAGTTCCCCATCACGAAATTGTGGTACAAGTACTGGAGTATGACCGAGTACTCGTGGCGCACCCCAGTCTGAAGGATGTCCACGTCCTGCGGAGGAACCCCCTTCGCGGCACGCGCCTCCAGCGGACCGGTAGATTCGACGCTCTCCTCCGCGAGTTCCCCCGAGAGACCGGCGAATTGGTCGCGGTGCGCGCGCTCGTCGGAGAGGATGCGCCGCAGGAGACGCGCGACGTTGTGATTGTCCGCGGCGGCAATGTGCTCCTCGTATTGGGCGATTGCCCTCTCCTCGGCCTGGGCGTCACGGGCCATCCAATCCAACGGGCCGCTGCCCGACAGATCCACCGTGCTTCGATCCATATCGGGCTCGCCACCCAGTTCGACGATCGCCTCTGCCAACCAGTCGAAGTGGCGCATCTCGTCGCGAGCGATCGCTTCGATCTCGCTGGCCTCGCCGGTCTCCCCGAGGGCGTAGGCGTGTTGCAGGTACTGCACGATGGCTGCGTGCTCATCCCGCATGTCAGCCCTGAGCCTATCAATCATGGCCTGCTTGTGAGACATATGGAGAACCTCCTGAGCACCTATCGTACGGCCGCGCTACGCATCGTCCAGGTGGGGCCCACGTCGACGTCGTGCAGACCCGGCTCGCGGCGTCTTACCGTAGCCTACCGCGTGCCCGCAGTCCGGCGCCGCGAGCTAGGCCGCACAACCTGAGTGAGCCCGGCGGGCCTTCTACCGTTCGATGACCGGAGGCGCCACGGTCGAGTCTGTACGGCCTCCGCAGTCACTCGACCGCGAGGTCTCAAACGCGCACGCCTCACAGCAGTAGACCTTGTCGCCCCGCCGGATCGGCTCGCCCTCTATCTCCTCGCGGCACTGGTCGCAAGCCAACGGCTCGTCCACTCAACCTTCTCCTTCCCGTCCGGCTACGCCACCTTGATCTCTTTGCTACTCTCCCACAGCCCGTGGATGTTGCAGTAGGACAGGGCGTGCAGCGTGCCCGACACCCCGATCTTCACAGATGCGGTCACTGTGGGATCGGTATGCGCGGGACCCTGGTTGGGGCCGGCTACCGATTGCCCATGTGCATTGAAGTCGAACCGGCCGACGTCATACGAGAACTTGTCGCCTTCCGGGTTGAAGTACAGTGAGATCCACGCGATGTGATGTTCGGTCGTGTTTGGATGGGCGATCTCCTTGCCGACACTGATCTTCACGTCGAAGGGCACCCCGGCCGGCGCCTCATCCGGGCACTCGATCACCGGTACGTGCTTCTCTCTCTTCCAGTCCGCTGTCTGAATTCGGTCACTCAACTCTGCCATTCCATCATCTCCTGATCGTATGGGCAGGCCTGCTTAGGCCTGCAGTTGCTGCACGGGGTAGTCCCACACCCCACGTTCCTTCAGGCTCTGGTGAACGATAGTCAAGATGCGGGTGTGTTGATACTCCTCTGTTGCCAACCTCTGGAACATCTCACGCCCGTCCGGATCGCCTGTGCGCTCGGCCAGGTTAGCATATCTCTCTTGCGCTGCCCGCTACAGCCGGAGCGCCATCGTCACAATGTCAACCGCGCCCTTTGGCGTCGTCTCGGGGACACCAATGGCCTCACTGTGAGCTGCCGCCGAGAACTGCACGTCGCCGTCCCCCATATTGCCGACTACCGAGGCCAGAGACCGCTCGATAGCGACCAGTCTCTCATAGTGTGCGTGCTCGAACCCGGACAGATGCTTGAGCAACCTGTGCCCAAGTGGGTTCACCGTTGCGCGGGCTGCGCTCGCGTAGTAGGCCTCTGCCTTTTTCTCAGCCACCTTTGCTACCCGGATGGCGTCGAGCAGGCCCAGATCGTTGTTGGTCACGCGCCTGCCTTTCGGCGACAGAAAGCGGCGAGATGGCGGGCCTGGAGCCATACTCCATCTCTCCGCATCCCGTTCATATTACCGCGATTTCCCTTCCACCGCAAACTGCTCTGTCAGCGGCGAGCGGCCCTGTGTGATGGCGGCCAAGCGAACTGCCGCCAACTCGACAGGCCGACCCGGCCGCTTCCGCGCAGACATAGGACCGGCCAACGCTTCGTGCTGCCAAGCCGCCGATCGGGGCGGGGGGAAGACCGCTCTCCGCTACCCCGGCTAGAACTCCGCGAACTTCTCGCGCCTGGCTCCACAAAGCGGGCACCGCTCGGGGGCCTCGCCTTCGACCGTCCAGCCGCATACTTCGCAGATGTGGACGTTCCCGACCTCTGCGTCCCTGCCCGCCAGCAGGTTCTGACGCGCCTGCTCGTACAGCCCGGCGTGCACCTTCTCTGCCTCCATCGCCCAACTGTTCGAGCGGTGGGCTGCCTTCTCTTCCTGGACGTCGGCGACGGCCTTGAAAGCGGGGTACATCTCCTCTACCTCGAAGGTCTCCCCGCCGATGGCTGCCTGGAGGTTGTCCAGTGTCAGGCCGATGCTCCCGAGTGTCCGGAAATGGCTGGTAGCGTGGACCTGCTCGGCGTAGGCTGTGGCCCGGAAAAGCCGCGCCACATTGGGAAACCCTTCCTTCTCCGCTCGCTCGGCGAAGATCAGGTACTTTGTCTGCGCCTGGCTCTCACCGGCGAAGGCGGCTTCCAGGTTGGCCTCGGTCATCTTGTGCATTGTTCTGTCTCCTTTTTCCGTTGTGTCATCGCGTCAGTGTAGAAGAGATCCCAGATCAAATCGGTCGTCTAGCAGTTGCTCGCCACGGGCTGAGACGTCGACGCCGCGCTCGATCAGTTGTCTGACAATCTTCGCCCGATCCCGATCGTTCAGCAGGATAGCGCCGATGATTCGCCCATGCTGAAGGACTAGCTTGCGATAATGCCGGGCGGGCAGATCCATGTGGCGCAGCGCGACGACGTCCTCTCCCTGCCCCAGACTGTCGCCGATCGAGGTCAGCTCAGCTCCGGCGACCTTGAGTATGGTCAGTGGAACCGAACCGGCGTACGACGCGCTGCCGGGATCGACCATATTCGCAGCCGCCACTCGAGCCTGCTCGATCGCCGGCGGAATGATCCCGTAGACTCGCCCCCGGAACTCGGTTGAATCGCCCGCGGCGAAAATGTCTTCGTCGCTGGTCTCCAAGTGACTGTCCACGATGATGCCACGATTGGTCTGTAGGCCTGCCGCCTTGGCCAACGCCACTTCGCAGCGCACGCCCGTGGAGAATAGGATCAGGCCCCCGCCTACCTGCACGTCGCCCTGAAGCTTGATCCCGGACGCTCGCCCATTTCCCATGACCGCCTCGGTGCGGGCTCCGGTGATGATACGCAGCCCCTGCTCCTCAAGCAATGCCTGAAGTACGGCGGCTCCTTCGACATCCAACTGGCGCGGCAACAGATGGGTGTAGAACTCGACGACCGTGACCTCCAGCCCGGCCGCATTGAGTGCCCGAGCTGTCTCCAGGCCTAGCAGGCCGCCGCCAACGACGACCGCGCTTTCGACCTCTTGCGCGTAAGCCTTAATGGCCAGGGCGTCATCCAGCGTACGCAGAGCGAACACACCCTCCTTCTGCACACCCGCAATCGGAGGAACGAAAGGACGGGCGCCGGTGGCGAGCAGGACGCGATCGTACGCGCTTGTCGAACCGTCATCCATCGTCAGCCGGTGCCCATCACGATCGATAGCAGCCACGTTCGAGCCGAGGCGCAGCCTAATCCCACGCTTGGCGTACCAGTCGACCGGCCGGTAGTACAGGGCGTCCTGCTCGAGCTCGCCAGCGATCAACGCCCAGAGTTGCGGGCGCCGGTAATACGGATAGGCCTCGCCGCCGAAAAGGTCGATCTCGCCCGACGGGTCCGCACGCGCGATAGTCTGCGCTGCCGTAGTGCCGGCTACCCCGCTACCGACGATCGCGTATCGCATCGACTACCCAATCTTCTCAAACATGGACTTATCGGCGCCGCAGTCGGGGCAGTACCAGTCGTCAGGCACCGCCTCCCACGGCGTGCCGGGCTCGATCCCGCTGTCGGGGTCCCCAACTGCCGGGTCGTAGATGTAGCCACAGACCATGCATTCCTGCTTTTCCATTTCGGCATCCTCCTTGATAACCTGGTTCGAAGCGCGCGGTTCTCGCGCGGTTCTCAACCACGCACGCATACCTAAGATACACGGGTCCACGTCGATCGGTCCCCAATGAGGACCGATCGACATGGCTTGGGCAGGACCTGTCCGAGCTAGCCGCCGCGTGCCGCCAGCTGGCGATCCAGCATAATCAAACCTTGAGGGTGGTCACCGATCGCTTTCAGCAGCTCGACGATCTGCGTCGCGTTGGCCTCTTCCTCGACCTGCTCGGTCACGAACCACTGCAGGAAGATCTGCGTTGCGTAGTCCTTCTGATCGATGGCGAGCGTGTAGAGGTTGTCGATCAAGCCTGTGACCATCTGCTCGTGCGCCAGCGTCATCTCGAACATGGCCAACGCCGAACCGAACTCGGCGGGGGGCTCGTCGATCGCTTGGAGCAGCACGCGGCCGCCCTTCTCGATGACGTAGCGGTACAGCTTCAAGGCGTGTTCCTGTTCCTCTCCGGCCTGGGCCCGCATCCAGTGCCCGAAGCCGGACAGGTTGACGGACTCGCAATAGGCCGACATCGCGAGGTAGAGGTACGACGAGTAAAGTTCGTTCTTGATCTGTTCGTTGATGGTGTCCTGGAGCTTCTTATTCAACATGGCTGTCAATCCTTTCTGAGTCTATTGGCTTTCTTGGATGGTGGTACTGATGACGGTCCCGCGTTGCCCGACGTGTCCCTTACTGGTTTGCTGGCTTCCTATGCATCACCTCCCGTTCTCCCAGTTGCCCATCTGACTGATAGCGTGCTGCCTATGGCACGAGTCTCTGTTGGGCCCTTGCGCCCACGTGGGCTTCCTCGCGATGCTCGGAGTCCCCCGCGCAATCGGGGCACACGCCGAAGAAGTCGTGCCGATGGTGCAGGATGCGATAGCCAGTTCTCTTGGCGACCTTCTCGCACGTCTCGCCGACCGGCGCGATGTCGAGGTCCGTTATTCTCCCGCATTCCACACAGATCAAGTGCGGGTGGGAGTGTGGTCTGCAACCGTCGTAGCGTGAGCTTTGGCCGGCAATGGTGAGTTCGAACACCTCGCCCATGTCTTTGAGCACGGCCAGCGTCTTGTAGACGGTGGCCAGGCTCGTCATCGGGAAGTCCACCCGTACGGAGTCGTAGATCTGTTCGACGCTAGGGTGCTCCTGGCTCGACGCGAGAACCCTCACGACGGCTGCCCGTTGCGGAGTCACACGGTAGCCCTGCTCCCTGAGTTTCGAGATCAACTCCTCGATGCGGGTCTCAGCTTGAAACATCCTTCCCTCTGTGCGGATCAATCCTGCGAGTGGCCGTCGGGCCGCTCGGCACATACTTACTACAAGAGAATCATTATCAACAAGGAGTATACCATGGTAAGTGCGATTTGTCAAGCAGTTATCTACTATTTGTCGCTGAAGGACGCCATCTAGTGGTCAGGTTGTGCGCAAGGGATCTGTGTGTCCGACTCGACTGGCACGAGCCGTCGGTGCTGTCGAGG